>CAZCVS010000619.1:0-1501 GCA_964501845.1 uncultured Iamiaceae bacterium | reverse complement strand
GGCGCCACCTGCTGCGCCGCCGACACCCCCGCCCGCCTCCTCGCCGCCATCAACGGCGGATCGGGCGCGGTGGAGATCGGGCTCGACGTGCAGCCGGCCAAGTTCACCACCGAGGCCGCCGAGAAGCTCGGCATCAAGGAGCCCGTGGGCACCACCGTCGAGTGGAAGGGCGTCCCGCAGGTCAAGAGCTTCACCACCTACCACCCCTGTTGCCAGGCTCGGGTCACCAACATCCAGCGCATCGCGGACCTCGTCAACGGCACCCTCGTGCTGCCCGGCGAGCGGTTCTCCGTGAACGGCACCGTCGGCCAGCGCACCACCGAGAAGGGCTTCGTCTCCGCCGGCGCCATCGCCAACGGCGAGCACGTCGACGAGGTCGGCGGCGGCGTCTCGCAGTTCGCCACCACGATGTTCAACGCCGCCTTCTTCGCCGGCCTGCCCATCAACACGTACCAGATGCACTCCGAGCACTTCGACCGGTACCCCTACGGCCGCGAGGCCACCATGGGCTGGGAGAACCCCGACCTGGCCTGGACCAACAACACGCCCTACGGGATCTTGATCCAGACCAGCCACACCGACACGAGCATCACGGTCCGCTTCTGGTCCACCCAGCACGCCTACGGCGAGCAGACCGGCCAGACCACCGGCACCAGCGGCGCCTGCACCACGGTCCAGACCACCCGCACCATCCACTACCCCGACGGCAAGACCGGCACCGACACCTTCAACGCGCGGTACCGGCCCCCTGGCCGAACCACCTGCTGAACGGGCTCGCTTCGCGTCGCCCTCTCGTCATTCGCTCGCTCCGTTCCTCGAACTTGAGGAACTCCTGACGTCGCTGCTTTCGCTCAGGGGCACGACTGCGTCGCACCCCTTCGAGTGGGGGGCTCCGCAAGCTCTGCCCCCACCCCCGGGCTCGCTTCGCTCGAAACCCATCCCAAGCCCCGCGCTTCTGGGCCGATTCTCCGTGGGGGTGGGGCAGACTGTGACCTCTGACACCGGAGCGCTGGTCGTCGTGGTCACTGGAGGTTGGTGTGGTGGGTGAGGAACTGCGGTTCGCGGATCGGATGACCGATTCGGACTCGTTGATGTGGACGATCGAGAAGGATCCGCTGCTGCGGTCCACGATCACCGCAGTGCTGTTCCTCGACTCGGCGCCCGACGAGAAGCGCCTGCGCCACCTGCTCGAGCGCGGCACCCGGCTCGTGCCCCGCATGCGCCAGCGGGTCCGGGGCAACCCGTACTCCATCGCCCCTCCCCGCTGGGAGGTCGACCCGCACTTCGACCTCGACTACCACCTGCGCTGGGTCGGAGCGAGCGGGGACCGCGACGCCCGCTCCGTGCTCGACATGGCTGAGCCCATGGCGATGCAGGGCTTCGACCGGGCGCGGCCGCTGTGGGAGGCCATGGTCGTCACCGACCTGGCCGATGGCGGTGCCGCGCTCATCATGAAGATCCACCACGCCATCACCGACGGCGTCGGCGCGGTGCAGATCGC
>CAZCVS010000618.1:0-1510 GCA_964501845.1 uncultured Iamiaceae bacterium | reverse complement strand
GTGAGCCAGGACCCGCGCCTGTTCCACGAGTCCGTGGCCGACAACCTCCGCTACGCCAAGCTCGACGCCACCGACGAGGAGCTGGTGGCCGCCGCCAGGGCCGCCCGGATCCACGACGTCATCGCCGCGCTGCCCGACGGCTACGCCACGGTGGTCGGCGAGCGCGGCTACCGCTTGTCCGGCGGTGAGAAGCAGCGGCTGGCCATCGCCCGGATGCTCCTCAAGGACCCGGCGGTGGTGATCCTCGACGAGGCGACGTCCAACCTCGACAGCGAGAACGAGGCCGCCGTGCAGGATGCCCTCGCCGAGGCCCTGCGGGGTCGCACGTCGATCGTGATCGCCCACCGGCTGTCCACCATCGTCGATGCCGACCGGATCCTGGTGCTCGACCAGGGGCGCCTCGTCCAGCAGGGCCGCCACGCCGATCTCGTCGATGCGGGCGGCCTCTACGCCGAGCTCTACCGCACCCTCGTCCGCGCCGAGGTCTGAACCCGTCCCCGGCGGTTCTCATCGCGCAGATCGGGAAGTAGGGTCCGACCGAATCGCTGAACACGAACCGCTGCACCAGCGAGCCGAAAGGAACCACACCATGGCCATCGAGCTGCCACCGCTGCCCTACGCCGAGGATGCCCTCGCCTCCAAGGGCCTCTCCGCGGAGACCATCCAGTACCACTACGGGAAGCACCACGCGACCTACGTGAACGTGCTGAACGGGCTCATCGAGGGCACCGAGCACGCCGACTCGTCGCTCGAGGAGATCATCCTCGCCGCCGACCCCGGCCCGCTGTTCAACAACTCGGCGCAGGTGTGGAACCACACCTTCTACTGGAACTGCCTCTCGCCCTCCGGCGGCGGCGCCCCCGGCGGTGAGCTCGCCGACAAGATCAACTCGGCCTTCGGCTCCTACGACGACTTCGCCTCGCAGTTCACCGAGGCGGCCAAGACCACGTTCGGCTCCGGCTGGGCCTGGCTGGTCGAGGGAGACAGCGGTTTGGAGATCCAGAAGACCTTCAACGCCGACCTCCCGCTCAAGCACGGGGTGAAGGCACTCCTCACCGTCGACGTGTGGGAGCACGCCTACTACATCGACTACCGCAACGCCCGGCCCGACTACGTGGCCAACTTCCTCACGAACCTCGTGAACTGGGACTTCGTGGCAGAGAACCTCGCCAGCTAGACCCTGCGCTGCCGCGGCGTCCGCTGCGCCTCCCGTGTCCGATGAGGGCCGCTCCCCCGGGAGCGGCCCTCATCGCGTCCGGGCCCCCGGACGCCGAATACCACGACCCCGTGACTCCAGGACTCCGGATCGATCTGGGTCACTTCACCGCCCTCACGGCGGACAAGGGACCCAATTCCGTCGCTCGCCGGGGCGGCGCGCGGATTTGGGTCACTTCACCGGCTCCTCGGCGGTGAAGTGACCCAAATCGGCGGGGGTCAGGGGGGTCGCCGGTCGGGGGTCGCCGGTCGGGGGTCGCCGGTCGGGGGTCGCCGGTCGGGGGTCAGGTGGCGG
>CAZCVS010000617.1:0-1511 GCA_964501845.1 uncultured Iamiaceae bacterium | reverse complement strand
ACCTCAACGAGGGCTTCTCCGGTGGCGAGAAGAAGCGCAACGAGATCCTCCAGATGGCCATCTTGGAGCCGGAGATGGCCATCCTCGACGAGACCGACTCCGGCCTCGACATCGACGCCCTGCGCGTGGTGGCCGAGGGCGTGCGCGAGGTGCAGACCGACCGGCCCGACCTCGGCCTGCTCGTGGTCACCCACTACCAGCGCCTCCTCGACGAGCTCCAGCCCTCGCACGTCCACCTGCTGATCGATGGGCGCATCGCCGCATCCGGCGGCATGGAGCTGGCCGAGAAGGTGGAGACCGAGGGCTTCGAGGCGTGGCAGACCGCCGCCGCTGCGTCATGATGGACGCGCCATGACCGCCGCGCCCCTGATCGACCCCATCGACGCCCAGAAGATCAAGGCCGACTTCCCGCTGCTCCAGCAGGAGATCAAGGGCAAACCCATCCGCTTCTTGGACTCGGCTGCATCGTCGCAGAAGCCGCAGGTCGTCATCGACGCGATGACCACCTACTACGAGACCATCAACGCCAACGTCCACCGCGGCGTGTACGCCATCGCCGAGGCGGCCACCAACGCGCTGGAGGCGTCGCGCATCCGCGTCGGGCAGTTCATCGGGGCACCCAACCCCGAGACCGAGGTCCTCTTCACCAAGAACGCCACGGAGTCGCTCAACCTGGTCGCCCAATCCTGGGGCCGGGCCAACCTCGGCCCCGGCGACGCGGTGCTGCTCACCCAGCTCGAGCACCACGCCAACATCGTCCCGTGGTTCCAGCTCCAGGCGGAGAAGGGCTTCGAGATCCGCTGGATCCCGCTCACCGCAGACGCCCAGCTGGATCTCACCGACATCGACACGCTGCTCGACGGGGTGAAGATCCTCGCCCTCACCGCCATGTCGAACGTGACCGGCACGCTCACCCCCATCGAGGAGCTCACCCGCCGGGCGCACGACGTCGGTGCGCTCGTGTGCCTCGACGCCTGCCAGTTCGTCCCCCACCTGGCCACCGACGTGGCCGAGCTGGGTGTCGACTTCGCCGCCTTCTCCGGCCACAAGATGCTCGGGCCCACCGGCATCGGCGTGCTCTGGGGCCGCGAGGAGCTGCTCGAGGCCATGCCCACGTTCCTGGGCGGTGGCGGCATGATCCTCAACGTCACCCTCGACGGGTTCGTCCCCGCCGCGCTCCCCGCCAAGTTCGAGGCCGGCACCCCGCCCATCGCCGAGATCATCGGCCTGCACGCCGCGGTCGACTACCTCGACGGACTCGGCATGGACCTGGTGCGCGAGCACGAGGTGTCCATCACCGCCTACGCCATGCGGTCGCTCACCGAGCGCTTCGGCGACGCCCTCACCATCCACGGTCCCGCCGAGCCCGCCATGCGCGGCGGCGTGCTGTCGATGGCCATGGAGGGCATCCACCCCCACGACCTGTCCCAGGTCCTCGACGAGCACGCCGTGTGCGTCCGCCCCGGCCACCACTGCGCCAAGCCCCTGATGAAGGTGCTGGGCGTCGGGGC
>CAZCVS010000616.1:0-1511 GCA_964501845.1 uncultured Iamiaceae bacterium | reverse complement strand
GCGATCAGGCTGATGACCACGTACACCATGCCGCTGTGGACCTGGTCGGGCCGGCCACCGAGGGTGATCAGGACGTAGCTGGCCATCAGGGTCACCTCGAACCCCACGAACAGGTTGAACAGGTCGCCGGTGAGGAAGGCCATGGCCACGCCGGCGGCGAGGATGAGGTAGACGGGGTGGAACCCGACGTGCCTGCTCTCGGCGCCCGGCTGGCCGATCGCGAAGACGAGCACGGCCAGCAGCATCACCATCGCCACCAGCAGCATGATGGCCGCGAGGCGATCAGCCACCAGCGTGATGCCCACCGGCGCTCGCCACGCCCCGGCCTGGGTGGCCGAGGCCCCCTGGCCGTCGACGCGCACGAGGAGCACCGCGCTCACCACCGTGACGGCGGTCAGGGTGGTCACGCCGATCAGCCGCTGGGCCTGCCGGGAGGCGCCGAGCGCGATCGAGAGGCCGGCGCCGAGCAGCGGCAGCAGGATCGGCAGGGCGAGCAGCGCGGTCATCGATCGGTCCCTCGGCCGTCCCGCCGGCGGTGGGCGGCGCCGGCGATCCGGCGGTCCTCGGGGTCGTCCTCGACCTCGTCGTTGCCGTTGACCCGCCAGCTGCGGTACGACAGCGCCAGGAGGAACGCCATCACCCCGAAGGTGATGACGATCGCCGTCAGGACGAACGCCTGGGGCAAGGGATCGGCGAACGTCGCCGGGTCGCCCGCTGCGAACGCGGGCTCGCCGCCGTCGCCGCCCGACTGCACGAGCAGGACGTTGACACCGTGCCCGAGCAGCCCGACGCCGATCACCACCCGGCTGAGGTGCTGGCCGAGCACGAGGTAGGTGCCGCACGCGCACAGCACCCCGGCAGTGAGGACGAGCAGCACCGTCATCGGGTGCCGTCCGTTCGCATCGCGGCGTCCCCGGCCGGATCGTCCGGCTCGTCGCCGAGCCCCTCGAAGATCATCAGCACCAGCCCCACCACGATCAGGTAGACGCCGGTGTCGAACACGGTGGTGCTCGACACCGCGACCTTGCCGAGCCCCGGGACGTGCCACCCGAGCGCGCCCTGGTCGAGCGGCGCGTCGGCAGCGAGCAACGACGACACCGCCACCCCGGAGGCGAGGATCAGCCCGACCGCCTGGAACGTCCACGGCCGAACCCGTTCGGCGGCGCGCACCGCGCCGAAGTCACCCGCGATGTACCGCAGGGCGATCGCCGCCCCTGCGACCAGCCCGCCCACGAACCCGCCGCCGGGCTGGTTGTGCCCGGCGAACAGGAGGTAGACCGACAGGACGAGGGCGGCGTCGAACACCAGCCGAACCGTGGTGTCGAGGATCAGCGAGCGCCGCGTCATCGCTCGACCGCCTCGGGCAGCGCGGATCGAGGCGACCGGGTGCGGGACGTCGCACGAGGCCTCTGCCCGGCCCGGGCCAGCGCGGTGATGCCGAGGCCGGCGGTGACCAGCACGGTGATCTCCCCCAACGTGTCGAGGCCGCGGATGTCGACGAGGATCACGTT
>CAZCVS010000615.1:0-1514 GCA_964501845.1 uncultured Iamiaceae bacterium | reverse complement strand
CTGCGCCAGCACCCCCTGCGCCAGCACCCCCTGCGCCAGCACCCCCTGCGCCAGCACCCCCTGCACCGACTCCCGCCGCGCGGGCCGAGGCCGCGCCGCCGCCTGCCGCGGCGCCCGCGGCCCGCACGTCGGCGACATCCCGGCCGCCGCTCGCCCCGGTCGCTCCCGCTGGCCCGCCGACATCCGAACCACCTCCCGCCCCGGCGCCCGACGCCGGTTCGGGTGGTCCTGCCGCCCAGGCCCGCGCCGCGCTGGCCGCGCAGAAGGCCGAACGGGCAGCTCGAGGAGGAGCTGGTCCCCAGCCCACTCCGGCGACCGCCGCGCCGCCTCCCGCAGCAGCCCATCCTGCTCCTGCACCTCCCACACCGTCGGCCGCGCCTCCGCCGGCACCCGCGGCGCCCGCGGCGCCCGCCCCAGCGTCACCGCGGGATACGGCGCCGCCCGCACCAGCCGATCCGCTGCCGGCGACCGCGCCTCCGGCGCCGTCTGCCGGGACCGGGTCGCCGGAGTCGCTGTGGACCGAGCAGGTCCTCCCCAAGCTGGCGGGCCTCGCCAAGGGCGTGTACCAGAGCGCCGACCTCATCTCACTCGAGGGTGGCACGGCGGTCGTCCGGGTCGACAACGACCACCACCAGCAGGGCTGCGAGCGCAAGCGGACCGATGTCGAGAAGGTCCTCGCCGACGTGGTGGGCCGGCCTGTCGCCATCTCCTTCGAGGTCGCTGACGGCGGGTCGTCCGCCCGCTCCGCCGGTCCGTCGGCTCGCCCGTCCTCCGCTCCCGTGACCGATGACCCCGACGAGCACCTGGCGGGAGCCGACGTGCACGACCTCGACGATGCGCCCGACGCACCGACCGGCGGTCTCGCCGCCTTGACCGAAGCCTTCCCCGGCGCCGAGCTGCTCGAGGAGCAGTGAGCCGCCCCACCCGTTCCCTGGAGGAACCGTGAGCATCGAACCCAATGACCGCGAGGACGACGACGCCATCTCCGCGGAGGCGGTCCACTTCCCGGCCGCGTCGGAGCCCTCCGACGATCCGCTCGCCGCGCTGCTCGGCGGTGGCGGACCCGGTGGCTTCGACTTCGGTGCGCTCATGGAGCAGGCCGGCCAGGTCCAGGCCCAGCTCATGGCCGCCCAGGAGCAGGCCGCATCGACCGTCGTCGAGGGCGTGGCCGGCGGCGGTGCGGTGCGCGTCTCCGTCACCGGCGGCTTCGACTTCCAGTCGGTGACCATCGCCCCGGAGGCGGTCGACCCCGACGACGTCGAGATGCTGCAGGACCTCATCCTCGCCGCGCTCCGCGACGCGGTCGACGAGATCCAGGGGCTGACCCAGCCGCCGGACCTGGGAGGCCTCGATCTCGGCGGGCTCCTCGGCGGCAGCTGAGCAGCCTCGATGGCCACCTACGCGGGACCGGTCCAGGACCTCATCGACGAGCTCGGCCGGATGCCCGGCGTGGGCCCCAAGTCGGCCCAGCGCATCGCGTTCCACCTGCTGAAGCTGCCCAAGGAGGACGCCGT
>CAZCVS010000614.1:0-1518 GCA_964501845.1 uncultured Iamiaceae bacterium | reverse complement strand
GCTGACCCAGCGACCGATGACCAGGATCTGCCAGAGGTAGATGCCGTAGGAGATCCGTCCGAGGAACTGCATGGGCGGCGTGGCGAGGAACCACCGGAACCCGCCAGCGGCGGACCGCCCGAACACGCAGGGCAGCACCAGCGCCAGCGCGATGGCCAGGTACGCGAGGTGGCGGACGAACTCCCCCACCTGTCCGTAGCTCAAGTCGGTGCGGGACAGACCGAGCTGGTAACCGGCGAGCCACAGCACGAACAGGCCGACGAGCACCGAGATCCCGGCCGCGCCGGGGCGGCCGTAGATCGCATCGAAGCGGCGGCCGATGAGGCGGCCCGGTCCGCGGTCGTCGCGCTCGACGACGATGACGGCGATGGCCATGCCCGCGGCGAACATGTCGAGGTGGTTCGGCAGCCATGCCCCGAGCTGGGTGTAGGTGGTCCCCGCATCGACGCCCGAGTCGAACGGATGCGAGAGCGCCACCATGGCCAGCCGGTACACCTGGGCGACGGCCACCAGGCCGCCGAGCGCCAGCCACTGGCGGCGCAGCCGCTGGGGCCGGGCGCCCCGGTTCCGCCGGGCGATGGCCCACACGAAGACCGGGAGGAACAGGTAGAAGGCCATCTCGGTGGCAAGGGTCCAAGCCTGCGGGAACGGCCCGGCCAGGCTGTCGTGCCAGTACACCTGGGTGAACGTTGCGAAGCGGGCCAGGGTCCACAGCGGAACGCTCGTGACCCCGACGGCGGACGGGTCGAAGCCCGTGGTGGGCATCACCAGGCCGACCGCGGGAGCGAACAGGAACGACGCCACGACCACGACCCAGTAGAGGGGCACGATGCGCAGCAACCGGTGGCGGAAGTACCGGCGCACGCTGGGCCGGGGCTCGTCGCGGAGCAGCGCGCGCACGAACGGCTTGTAGAGCAGGTAGCCCGACAGAACGAAGAACACCGCGACGCCCACGTCGAGGCGCGCCAGCAACCCGCCGAACGGGCCCTTGTTGCCCATGGCGTTGAGCGACACGTGGGTCACCAGCACCGCCAGCGCGGCGACCGCCCGGAGGCCTTCGAGCTGCGGGTTCCGGCTGCTCAGCGACCCTGGCTCGACCGGCGCGTCCGACGCGGCGGTGGTCGTCGCAGCCATGGCCGGTCATCCTAGATGGCGCCCCCCTGGCTACCCTGACTTCCCGTGCCCGCCGATGATCCTGCCGACGCTCGCCGCGGGGACCGCCGTTGGCTGCTGATCGCCGTCGTGGTCGCGATCCCGATCCTGGTGCTGATCGTCGCCCTCAGCCAGCGCACCTGGTATCCGACCGGTGACCAGGCCCAAGCCGAGCTGCGCATGCGCTCCCTGCCGTCGGATCCCCCGCTGGTCGGTGCGGCCGGGCGCATCGAGGACGCCGCCGGCCGCCAGGGCAACCATCCGGGGCCGCTGATGTTCTGGGCGACCTGGCCGCTCTACGCGCTGCTCGGCCAGTCGGCCTGGGCCTTCGAAGCGGCCACCGCCCTGGTCAACGTGGCGTGGCTG
>CAZCVS010000613.1:0-1520 GCA_964501845.1 uncultured Iamiaceae bacterium | reverse complement strand
TCCCCGAACCCGAGGGTCCGCCATCCGGCATCGACGAGGGACGGCAGGTCAGCTGGGTCGGTCACGACAGCGGATGGTACCGGTCCGGGTGACCGCGCTCGCCCGGTCCGGTTTGTACCAGTAACAAAGGTTGCTCTGTGCCACCCACCTTCTGGACGGTCGGAGCAGGTGGCGTAACCTGGCGCCATGAGCGATGCCACCCCCTCTGCCGCGTACGCCGACGACCGCGCCCACGTGTTCCACTCGTGGTCGGCGCAGAACGCCCTGAACCCGCTGGTGATCGCCGGCGGCGAGGGGTCGTGGATCTGGGACGAGGACGGGAACCGCTACCTCGACTTCTCCAGCCAGCTGATGAACGTCAACATCGGCCACCAGCACCCGAAGCTCATCGCCGCCATCAAGGATCAGGCCGACAAGCTGGCGACGATCGCCCCGTTCCACGCCAACGAGGCCCGCAGCGAGGCCGCCCGGCTCATCACCGAGAAGGCCGGCGGTGACCTCGACATGGTGTTCTTCACCAACGGCGGCGCCGAGGCCAACGAGAACGCCATCCGCATGGCCAAGCTCCACACCGGGCGCCACAAGGTCTTCGCCATGTACCGCAGCTACCACGGCGCCACCGCGGGGTCGATCAGCCTGACGGGCGATCCCCGGCGCTGGCCGAGCGAGCCGTCGCTGCCCGGCGTCGTCCACTTCTGGGGGCCCTACCCCTACCGGTCCGCGTTCAACAGCGAGTCGCCGGAGCAGGAGACCGAGCGGGCGCTCCAGCACCTGGCCGACACGCTGATGGTCGAGGGCCCTCAGACGGTGGCGGCGATCATCCTCGAGCCGGTCGTGGGCACCAACGGCATCCTCGTGCCGCCGCCCGGGTACCTGGCCGGCGTCCGGGAGCTGTGCGACCAGCACGGCATCTTGCTGATCGCCGATGAGGTCATGGCCGGCTTCGGCCGCTGCGGCGAGTGGTTCTCCATCCAGCACTGGGACGTGGAGCCCGACCTCATCTGCTTCGCCAAGGGCGTCAACAGCGGGTACGTGCCGCTCGGCGGCGTCATCATGAGCCGGCGCATCGCCGACACCTTCGCGGAGCGGCCCTACCCCGGCGGCCTCACCTACAGCGGGCACCCACTCGCCTGCGCCACCGCGGTCGCCAGCATCGGCATCTTCAAGGACGAGGGCCTCGTCGAACGCTCCCGGCGCCTCGGCACCGACGTGCTCGGCCCCGCGCTGGCCGACCTGGCCGGACGTCATCCCAGCGTGGGTGAGGTGCGCGGCCTGGGCTGCTTCTGGGCCATCGAGCTGGTGCGCGACCGCGCCACCCGAGAACCGCTCGTGCCCTACAACGTCACCGAGCGGGTCGAGCCACCCGACAGCCCAGAACTGGCGAACGCCATGCGCGAGCGCCGCGACCGGCTCGAACGCCAGTGGTGTGACGAAGAAGTTCCGGCCCTGGGCGGGGTCACCCCTCACCAAGCGGCCACCGACCCGACGCGACGCGAGGCGCTCCAACGCCTGATCGCCAG
>CAZCVS010000612.1:0-1536 GCA_964501845.1 uncultured Iamiaceae bacterium | reverse complement strand
CCGAAGAACGAGGTCAGCAGCCGGGCGGAGTTGTGCGACACGATCGCCACCCGCTCACCCGGACCGACGCCGAGGCGGTCGAGCGCGGCAGCCTGGAGACGGGAGCGGCGGGCCATCTCGCCGTAGGTGATGGCGCCCCACGAGGGGGCGGGCTGGTCGGGCTCGTCCACGACGGCGATGCGGTCCGGGTAGACCGCGGCGGCCCTGCTCAAGAAGTCGGGGATGGTCAGTGGAACCTTCATGGCGCGAACCCTAGGCATCGCGTCTGGCCGGCGCCGCGGCCACGCGGGCCGCGGCGGGACGCGGTAGGAACGAGGCATGCGCATCGGGATCTTCGCCAGCGACGACAACCTCTCGACCCTCGTGGAGCGGGCCGCTCAGGCCGAAGCCGACGGGTTCGACTCGTTCTGGCTGCCGCAGATCTTCGGCGTCGACGCCCTCAGCGCGCACACCCTCATCGGGGCGACGGTGCCGCGGATCGAGCTCGGCACCGCGGTCGTGCCCACTTATCCCCGGCACCCCATGGCCCTCGCCTCCCAAGCCCGCACCGTGTCAGCGGCCAGCAGCGGGCGCCTGACGCTGGGCGTCGGCCTCTCGCACCAGCTCGTGGTCGAGGGCATGTGGGGCTACTCGTTCGACAAGCCCGTGCGGCACATGCGGGAGTACCTGAGCGCCCTGGTCCCGCTCTGCGCGGGTGAGCCGGTCGCCTTCTCGGGCGAGACGGTCACAGCCAACGGCGCGATCGTGGTCGACGACGCGCCGCCGGTGCCGGTGATGGTGGCCGCGCTCGGCCCGGCGATGCTCGAGGTCGCGGCCCAGATGGCGACCGGGACCATCACCTGGATGACCGGTCCGCAGACGCTCGCCGACCACACGGTGCCCACGATCATCGCCGCGGCCGAGGCGGCAGGCACCGGCGAGATGAGGGTGGTCACGTCGCTGCCCATCGCCGTGACGAGCGATGTCGACGGCGCCCGCGAGCGCGCCGCCCGCGTGTTCTCCGTCTACGACCAGCTGCCCAGCTACCGGGCCATGCTCGACCGCGAGGGCGCCGACGGCCCGGCGGATGTGGCGCTCATCGGTGACGAGGCCGAGGTGCGCGCCGGGGTCGAGCGGCTCCGCAGCGCCGGGGTGACCGACTTCGTCGCCAGCGAGTTCTCCAGCGACCCCGCGGTGATCACCGAGACCCGAGAGCTGCTGAAGTCGCTGCTCTGAGGTCGGGCGGCGGTCAGGCCTCCAGGAACCCGGCCGCGACGAAGGCGGCGCGGGCGCGGTCGGCCTCGTCGGCCTTCACGAGCACCTTGCACTGCGCCGGGTAGAGCGGGGTGCTCTCGCCGAGGTCGCCTGCGTCCAGGAGGTAGAGGGTCAGGCCGTCGTCCAGCAGCTGGCTGACGACCAGTTGGACGTCGAACGCCTTCTGCTGGCCGAGGTCGATGGTGACGGGCTCGGGATGCGCCGCCAGCTCTGCCTGCGCCGCGGCCGCCTTCGCCTCGTCGTCCTCGTGCTTGAACAGACCCATCGCAGTGCTCCTCGGTG
>CAZCVS010000611.1:0-1542 GCA_964501845.1 uncultured Iamiaceae bacterium | reverse complement strand
AGTCGAGCTTCTCGGTGATCCCGCGCAGGTCACCGGTGCCGTCGCCGTTCGAGTCGCGGAACCCGCGGACCAGGACCTCGTAGAAGATGGCCCGCTGGTACCAGCCGGGGTCGTCGCTGTTCATCGGGGGGATGGTACCGATGTGCAGGGCGGCGCCGGGCCGGCAGCCGCTGGGGGCGACCGTCGGGGGAGCCGGCGTCTCCGCCCGCTCCCCCTCTGGTCCCGCCTCGGGACGCCGCCTCGTCCGAGGAACCGGGACAGGCTCGCAGGTGTGACCAGGCCGCGCCACGGAATGTGCCGAACGTCACAGTTCAGGCACGGAGCGTGATGCTCCCACCACCTTGTCGTGGCATGGCACACTCTCGCCCGTGCCGCCGAGACCACGGATCCTCCTGCGGACCACCGCCGGGGTGCTGGCCCTGCTGGCGGTGGCCCTCACCGCCTGCGAGCCCGCCCCCGTCCCCACCAGGCCGGGGACCAAGCGGGTGGTGCTGTTCGGCGACTCGATCCCCTCCTGGCTGATCCGCGACGGCTCCGCCGGGGTCGACCGCTCCAAGATCACCCTGGTCAACGCCACCCTCGATGCGTGCGAGGGCGCCCGGAACAACCCGCCGGCGCGGGCACGCACCGGGAAGCTGGTGCCGACGCCGGCCGCTTGCGCCAAGGGCTGGCCGTCGATCTACCCGCCGCACCTGACCATCCGCGCCGACGTCGCCGTCGTGATGTCGAGCACGCACGCCATGCTCGACCACCAGCTGAGCGGCACGTGGCGCCACCCGTGCCACGCCCCCGCCCGCAGTTGGTACCAGCGCGACGTCACCGAGCGCCTGAAGTACCTCAAGACCAAGGCCGCCCGGGTCGTGCTCGTGCTGCCGGCGTGGCCGGGCGCCAACAGCGGCTGGCTCATCCCCTCGGACTCGGTGGCGCGGGCCGACTGCGTGCGCTCGGTGCTGAAGGCCGCCGCCAAGGCCGCCGGAGCCACCGTCGTCGACTTCGGCGCCTACCTCTGCCCCACCGGGCCGAAGTCCTGCAAGCCGTGGCGCACCAAGGACGGCATGCACATCGACAAGCCCCGCGCCGCGTCGGCCCTCGGGTGGCTGAGCAAGGCCGTCATGCCCCCGCGGCTGGCTGACCGCGCCGATGACGGGCGCGTGAACTTCCCCCGGGCCTGGTGACCCGGGGCCAGCCGGTCGCTACCGTCAGACCATGCGTGCGCTGCGGAGCTTCACCGTCCGGCCCCACCTGCCCGAGGCGCTCGCGCCCCTCGAGGAGCTGGCGATGAACCTGCGGTGGGCCTGGGACGACCGCACCCGCGACCTCTTCCGCTGGGTCGATCCCGACGCGTGGGACGCCACCCACCACGACCCGGTCTCCATGCTGGCGACCACCTCGCCGGCCCGGCTGGCCGAGCTGGCGGCCGACCCCGCCTTCCTCCGGTTCCAGACGTCCGTCCACGAGGACCTCGCCCGCTACCTCGAGGAGCCCCGGTGGTTCCAGAACCGCGAGAGCGGGCTGCGCCAGGTCGCCTACTTCTCGCCGGAG
>CAZCVS010000610.1:0-1551 GCA_964501845.1 uncultured Iamiaceae bacterium | reverse complement strand
GCGCCAGCTTGTCGCCGAAGGCGAAAGGGCCCGAGCGGCCCGGTGCTGGAGGCCCCTGGGGCCGCGAGCACCCGAGCGGGAAGACAGGGCATGGGTAGCTCCACGACGAAGTCGGGGAGAAGGACCGTGACCCGCGACTCCGGCTCCCGAAGACTGCTTGAGACCCGAAGACCGGTCGCAGGCGAAGCCTGAGAGCGGTACCGGCAACAGACTTGTCTGAGCCGTGACCCGCAACTCACACCACCGTCACCGGCGTCGTCTCTCGAAGACGGCGCCGGTGGCGCGTCGGGGGTCCAGAGCGATGGCCGGTCAGGCGGGAGCCGATGGGGATCTGGTGGGGTGGTCCCGGTACCGTCGTAGGCGCCATGGCCGACCTCTCCGAGCCCGATGTGGACGACGCGACCGGTGCCGCAGCGCCGTCGGAGGCCCCCGCGCCACGCCGCAGCGGACTGCGCTCGCTCGACCGCCGCACCGTCGCCATCTGCGTCGTGCTCGGCATCATCGCCGCCATCATCACGGTCCTCGTGGGGTCCGCCCTCTCGTCCGACGACGACACCACACCGAGCCTGGAGCTCGAGGAGGCTGGCCCGATCAGCAGCGAAAGGTTCTTGACCCAGCCGATCGCCACGGTCGACGGCGACGAGACCAACCTCGCCTCGTTCCAGGAGGACCAGCCGATGCTGGTCAACCTCTGGGCCTCGAACTGCCTCCCGTGCGTCGAGGAGATGCCCCTGCTGAACGCAGCCCAGACGGCCAACTCAGACATCACCTTCGTCGGTGTCGCCACCCAGGACGACCTCGCCAAGGCCAAGGCCCTGGCCAAGCGGACCGGCATCACCTACCCGTGGGCCCTCGATCCCACCGGCGAGCTGTACTACGAGTCGAAGGGCATCGGCATGCCGACCACCGTGCTGCTCGCGGCCGACGGTTCGGTCGTCGACGCCAAGACCGGCTGGTTCGACAGCGCGACCGAGCTCCAGGCGTTCATCGACCAGGCGGGCTGAGCGGTGATCGACGCTCCCCTGGCCGCAGCGTTCACCGCCGGCATGGTGGCCACGGTCAACCCGTGCGGCTTCGCCATGCTCCCGGCCTACCTGGGCTACTTCCTCGGCATCGACCAGGGCGACGATGCCCGCTCCGGCGCCAGCGTCACCCGAGCCCTGCTCGTGGGGACCGTCGTCTCCGCGGGGTTCCTCCTGCTGTTCGCCATCGCCGGCGCTCTCGTGTCGTGGACCTCGGTCGCGGTTGGCCAGTTCTCGCCGTGGCTCACGATCGTCATCGGCATCTTGCTCTTCGTGATGGGGTTGGCGTTCGTCGCCGGCTGGGAGCCGGCACTCGCCCTCCCCCGCCTCGACAAGGGCGGACGGACCCGCGGGCTGTGGTCCATGTTCGTGTTCGGCATCTCCTACGCCATCGCCTCGCTGTCATGCACCATCGGCCCCTTCACCGCCGTGGTCGCGACCACGTTCTCCCGGTCGTCGGTCGCCTCGGGCGTCGCCACGTTCGTCGCCTACGGCCTGGGCATGGCCCTGCTCCTCATGGTGCTCACCG
>CAZCVS010000609.1:0-1562 GCA_964501845.1 uncultured Iamiaceae bacterium | reverse complement strand
TGGCGGCGATCTCGGCCTCCAGGCGGGCCTGCTCCTCGCCGATCTTCTCGTAGTCGGCATCGGGGTCGGCGTACTTGGCCAGGCAGGCGTCGTAGGCGGTGAGCAGCCCGGCGACCTCGGCCACGCCGTCGAGCACGTTGTCCTTGACGTTCTTCGACTCGTCGAGGTGGGGCTCCTGCTCCAGCATCCCGACGGTGAAGCCCGGCGTGAGGCGGGCCTCGCCGGTGAAGCCGTCGTCCTTCCCGGCCATGACCTTGAGCAGCGACGACTTGCCGGCGCCGTTGGCGCCGAGCACGCCGATCTTGGCGCCCGGGTAGAAGGACAGGCTGATGTCCTTCAGCACCTCGCGGTCGGGCGGGTAGAACCGGGTGAGCTTGTGCATCGAGTAGATGTACTGGGCCGCCATGCGAGCGGTACCTCCTGGAGACGGGTGCGTCGGGCTGCCGACGCCGACGAGCCAGGGTAGTGGTGCGGCCGCACAGCTCCGGCGGGGCCGCTGTGCGCGCCGCGTCGAACGATCTTCTCCATCGGGACGGATGGGTGGTTGGGGCGTCTCGTTAGGATCGACGGTGATGGGTGAGAACCACAGCAACGACGCACTCGGGCCCAACGCATGGCTCGTCGACGAGATGTACGAGCAGTACCTCCAGAACCCGGCCTCGGTCAGCGAGAGCTGGCGTGACTTCTTCGCGGACTACCAGCGCGACTCCGACGTCACCGCCAGCACGCTCGACAAGTCGCTCCCGGCCACCGGCCGGACCGCGGAGACGGGCCAGCTGCCGGTCGTGAAGGCCGGCGCTCCGGCCCCGGTCGCGGCGGCCGCCGCGGCACCAGCCCCGGCTAAGCCGAAGTCGACGGGCATCTCCGCTGATGGCACCGAGGAGGTGCCCGGAGAGCCGCTGCGCGGGGCGTCAGCCCGCATCGTCACCAACATGGAGGCCAGCCTGGCGGTCCCCACGGCCACGTCGTTCCGCGAGGTCCCGGCCAAGCTCCTCGAGGTCAACCGCAAGATCATCAACGGCTACCTGGGCCGCACCCGCGGCGGCAAGGTCAGCTTCACCCACATCATCGGGTACGCCATCGTCCGCGCCGTCGCCGACAAGGTGCCGGCCATGAACGCCTCGTACCTCGAGGGTCCCGACGGCAAGCCCCGGATCGTGCGGAACCCCACCGTCGGCCTCGGTCTGGCGGTCGACGTGGAGAAGAAGGACGGCTCGCGCTCGCTGCTCGTCCCGGTCATCCGCGATGCCGACACCATGGACTTCCGCGGCTTCCACGGCGCGTACGAGGACGTCATCCGCAAGGTCCGGTCCAACAAGCTGACGCCCGACGACTTCGCCGGCGCCACCGTCACCCTCACCAACCCCGGCACCATCGGCACCGTCCAGTCGGTGCCGCGCCTCATGCCCGGCCAGGGCCTCATCGTCGGCGTCGGCACGCTCGACTACCCCACGGCCTACGCGGGCGCCGACCCGGCCACCCTCGCCGACCTCGGCCTGTCGAAGGTCATGACGATCACCTCGACCTACGACCACCGCATCATCCAGGGCGCCGAGTCCGGG
>CAZCVS010000608.1:0-1568 GCA_964501845.1 uncultured Iamiaceae bacterium | reverse complement strand
CTCGTTCTCGGAGTCGAGCGAGGGCCGCTCGAAGCTCGCGCCCCAGGTCGGGCCGACGCTCGCCTCCGTGGCGCTCCTCGGCCGGCCGCCCACCGCGGCCGAGGCCCAGCCCGCCACCGACTGGATGCGGGCCGGCGGCTCGCGCGCCACGGTCATCGACGGCATCCGCTCGTCGGACGCCTACGCCGCGGCCGTCGGCTGAACGGTCTGGTGCGGGGTAGAGCCGTGTCGCCCGCCACTACTAGCGTCGGCGCATCCCCATCTCGTCCGAGGAGCCAGACGTGAGCCAGTACAAGGTCGCCATCATCATGGGATCGCCCAACGACCGTTCCAAGATGGAGCCGGCCGCGGAGACCCTCGCCGGGTTCGGCATCGAGGCGGACGTGCAGGTGATGTCGGCCCACCGGACCCCCGCCAAGGTCGCCGCGTTCGTCGGTTCGGCCCGGGCCAACGGGTACGCGGCGGTCATCGCCGGTGCCGGGATGGCTGCCCACCTCGCGGGCGCCGCCGCGGCGCACACCACCCTGCCGGTCATCGGCGTGCCGCTGTCGGGCGGGGCGCTCAACGGCGTCGACGCGCTCTACGCCACGGTCCAGATGCCCAAGGGGATCCCCGTGGCCACCGTCGCGGTCGACGGTGCCATCAACGCCGCCCTGCTCGTGGTCCAGATGCTCGCCATCAGCGATGGCGACCTCGAGGCCAAGCTCGTCGCCGACCGGGAGGCTCGCGCCGCGGTCAGTTGACGGCGTGGTCGGCCTGCGGCGGTGCGAACCGGCTCGACGGCATCGACAGGCCCTTGGGGACCGGCACGTTGCTCGTGCGCGGCGCCTCGACGGCCTCGGGAACGGCGTCGCCTCGCTTGGTGGCGCGCTTGAGCGCTCGCACCGACGCCTTGGCCTCGGCCTTCTCGGCGCGGCGCTGGGCCCGTTCCATCCGGCGATCCACCGCGGGGGCGTCCGCGGCCACTGCCACGACCGGCTTGTTCTTGTTCCGGACCCCCGACGCGTTGAGCGCGCACCCGATGCAGAACGGGGGCTTGTCCGGGCCGAAGGAGTACACCAGGCAGCGGCTGCAGTACGGCTTGGTGCAGGTGCGGCAGTGGGCCACGACCGGCTCTTCGTAATGTCGCATGCAGTGCGTCACGAACGTCCTCCCCAGCGGTGCCCCTTCCTCATCGGCACCTCTGAGGCGCGAATCAAGCGATCGGCCGTCAGAACCGTGCCGAGTACGGTCGAGGCGTGAAAGCAGCTGTTCCCAACGTCCTCGCCGCCCGCTACGCCAGCGGTGCGATGGTCGAGATCTGGTCCGCCGAGCACAAGATCGTCTTGGAGCGCCGGCTGTGGCTCGCCGTGCTGCGGGCCCAGGCCGAACTGGGCGTGACGGTGCCCGCCGGGGTCATCGAGGACTACGAGGCGGTGATCGACCGGGTGGACCTGGCGTCGATCGCGGCTCGCGAGCGGGTCACGCGCCACGACGTCAAGGCCCGCATCGAGGAGTTCTCCGACCTGGCCGGTCACGAGCACATCCACAAGGGGATGACCTCGCGAGACCTGACCGAGAACGTCGAG
>CAZCVS010000607.1:0-1581 GCA_964501845.1 uncultured Iamiaceae bacterium | reverse complement strand
TCGTCGACCGGCTCGTCCAACGACAAGGCCGATGCGTTCGACACGCTCTACACCGTGCTGGTCACGCTCTCGAAAGTGGTCGCCCCCCTGCTGCCGATGCTGGCCGAGGAGATCCACACCGGTCTCACCGGCGAGCGGTCGGTGCACCTGGCCGACTGGCCCGATGCGGCAACGCTGCCCGCCGATCACGAGCTGGTGCAGGCGATGGATGAGGTGCGCGCCGTGTGCTCCACCGCCCTCGGCCTGCGGGAGGAGCGCAAGCTTCGCAGCCGCCTGCCTCTCCCCTCGCTGGCCATCGCCGGCGAGCGTGCCGCTGCGCTCGAGCCCTTCGCCCACCTGATCGCCAACGAGCTCAACGTGAAGGGGGTCGAGGTGTCCGGCGACCGCACCGCCTACGGCACCGAGGTCGTGCGGCCCAACCCCCGCGTCCTCGGACCGCGCTTGGGCAAGCAGGTCCAGGAGGTCATCAAGGCCGCCAAGGTCGGGGACTGGTCCCGCGGCGATGACGGTGCTGTCGTGGTCGGCGGCCACCCGTTGCAGGAGGGCGAGTACGAGCTGGTGCTGCAGACCGCGGAGGACGTGGCCGCCGCGCCCGTGCGCTACGTGGACCCCGAGGGCCGCACGATCGACACCGGCCTGGTGGTCGCGCTCGACACCAACGTCACCCCCGAGCTCCACGCCGAAGGCGTGACCCGGGACCTGGTCCGGGCGATTCAGTCGGCCCGCAAGGACGCCGGCTTCGACGTCACCGACCGGATCTCGCTGACCCTCCAGCTCCCCTCCGAGCAGCAGGCCATGGTCGCCGCCAACCAGCACCACCTCGAGAGCAGCGTGCTCGCCACGTCGGTGGCCTACGTCGACGACGTCCAGCCCGCCGGCTGCCTGCTCGACGGCATCGAGGTCACCTTCTCCGTGGCCAAGGCCTGACCCCCAGACGGGAGCTCAGCACTCCGGCGCCCGCGCCGAGCAGGTCCGAGATCGCTACGGACCGCAGAGCTCGGCGACCGCGTCGCGGGGCTCGGGCGGGATCCGGAACCGGTAGTTGCGGAACGCGGCACCGAGGTTGGAGGTGAAGCGGCCGGCATCGAGACGGCCGACGTAGGTGTCCGTGAACTCCTCGAGGCGCGGGCACGTCAGCGCCCGTCGCGCCGCGTCGACGCGCTCGTCGAAGGTCTGGTCCCCCGGCCGGTCGATCGGACGGGCGAGGAAGAACCCGGGGAGCTCGAAGTCCTCGGCGGTCAGCTCGGACTCGGGGGTGGTGAGCCGGGCCGGGATCCACGGGATCGGCAGCGGCTTCTCGTGGGCCACCACGCCACGCTGGTCCAGCTCGAGGTGGGACGTGAACGCGTCGCCGAGACCCAGGAGGTCCAAGACGTGCACCTCGGGCCCGAGCGCGTACGAGCTGATCCCGATCCCGTAGGTGGCGAGGGCCGGATCGTGGTCGCTCGGAATCGCGCCAGGGATCCGACGGTCGAGGAAGAAGATGCCCTCGCCGTCGATCAGGTCGCGGTTGGGGCCACCCGGAGCGAAGCCGAGGTCGTCGGTGGTGATGGCGTTGCGGGTGGCGGGGCCGAAGGCCGC
>CAZCVS010000606.1:0-1582 GCA_964501845.1 uncultured Iamiaceae bacterium | reverse complement strand
GCCGGGAAGACCTTCTCGATGTCCCGCTGGGCGATGATGTTGCCCATCGTGGCCCGCCGGTCGCCGGCCATCACGACGCCACCGGCGTACGTCGCGGCGACGATCGTGGTGCCGTGCGGCGCCAGGTCTCCCGCGTTCCCCGGCGCATGTCCCTGGGGCACGGCGCGGCGACCGGGCAGCAGGTCCGGGGCCTGAGCCGACAGGAAGTCGGAGAACGACGAGCTGCCCGGCTGCAGGAACGCGGCGGGCAGGCGCGGGTCGGTCATTCCCCGCCCTTCTGGATGAACGACTTCACGAAGTCCTCGGCGTTGGTCTCGAGCACGTCGTCGATCTCGTCGAGGATGTCGTCCACGTCGCTGTCGATGGCCTCCTTGCGCTCGGCCACATCGGTCTCGGGGGCGGTCTCCACCGACTCCTCGGTCTCCGAAGAGCGCTTCGGCTGCTTCTGCTCCTGTGCCATAGGACGACCCTAGCCGAGCGCGACGAAGGAGCGCGCGGCGTGGGCCGGACTGCGGAGCGAGTCCGCGACCGAGTCTGCGAGGTCGCGACGACGAGCGACGCTCCGACCCCTAGATGACTGATTCCTGGGGGTCAGTGGTCGTAGGCGGTCAGTGAGCGTAGGACGGGTGCGCCGATGCGGTCGTTGTGCCAGATGACGGCGGTCAGTGCCAGGACGCGTTGGGCGATGCGGGTGATGATGCCGGCGGGAGTCTTGCCGTGGTGGCGTTCGAGGTCGAGTTGGCCCTTGAAGGTGTCGAAGACCGATTCCACGATCTGGCGTAGCGGTTTGAAGAACTCCCCACCGGGCCGGGGCTTCTCGCCCTTGCGGGCTTTGCGGAGCAGATCGATCCCGGCCTCGTCGAGGTCGGCCTCGAAGGTCTTGCCGTAGTAGTTCTTGTCGGCGATCAGCAACTGGATAGCGTCGCGGTGCAGGCCTTCGGTGCTGTCTAGGAGCGCGGCGAGGACCTCGCGTTCGTCGGCCTTGGCGCCGGTCAGGGCCCAGGCGATCGGGAGTCCGTGCAGGGTGCAGACCAGGTGCAGACGCAGGCCCCAGAAGTAGCGGGAGTGGGAGGCGCAGTAGCCGTACTCGGCCCATCCGGCCAGGTCGGAGCGCTTCACGGTCTCGCGTGAGCGGGCGCACTCGACCGGGGTGGAGTCGACGACCCAGACGTCGTCGGTGATCACGCTGGTCTGGCGGGCGAGCTGTCCGATCAGCCAGGTCATCGTGACCGCGAGCTTGCGCAGACGCTTGTTGTAGCCCGGCTGCAGCGGCAGATCGGGGAACAGTCCACGCAGGTGTCGGTGTGCGTAGCGAAGCCAGCGTGCCTCGCTGGGGTAGCCCAGCACGGCCTGCATCACCGCCAAGGTGAGCATCTCCGCATCGCTGGTCAGGGGCTCGAAGGAGCCCTTCGGTCGGTGCGGGACACGCTCGGGATGAGCGCGCAGCAGATCGTCAGTGGTCACATAGAGTGCAGTGGCGAGGGCGTCCAGATCGGTGTCCACGAGGCCTCCAGAGCTTCGGTTGGGTTAGGGAAGCGCTGATCTATTGCGGTAGTCCGGGGCGTCGCCTGGCTCGGCGGCC
>CAZCVS010000605.1:0-1596 GCA_964501845.1 uncultured Iamiaceae bacterium | reverse complement strand
CCGACCGCTACGTGGGCGAGGTGCTGGACCGTCTCGAGGAGATCGAACGGTTCGACGATGCCGTGGTCGTGGTCACCGCCGATCACGGGGTGGCCTTCTCTCCCGGTGGCCCCATCCGGGACCTCGCACCGTCGAACACCGCCGAGATCTCCTACACCCCGCTCCTCATCAAGGCGCCGGGCCAGAGCGAGGGCGTGATCGACGACAGCAACGTGTCGTCGCTCGATGTCCTCCCCACCGTGGCCGACTACCTGGGCATCGAGATCCCCTGGGACGTCGATGGCAAGTCGCTGGTCGACGGCGGCCCTCGCGACGACAACGTCAAGGTGAGCGTCGCCCTCAACCCCATCCGCTTCCCGAACCGTGCGTTCGGCGACGTCGTCTTCCTCGAGGCCGACGGGCTGGGTGCCATCAAGGACTCACCCTTCGTCACCGATCAGTCGCCGGCCGGCCTCGGCGCCGACGGACTCAACGTCTACCGCCACGGCCGCCACGGGGACCTCCTGGGCCAGCGGCTCACGGACCTCACCACCTGCACCGGTGGCCCGGAGGTCGACTACCGACCGCCCAGCGGCTGGGAATCGTGGGCCGCCGGCACCTTCGACGTGTCCTCCGGCAAGGTTCCCCTCTACCACGAGGGATCGATCGACGCCCCCGGTGATCGCGACGTGGCGATCGTGGTGGACGGGGTGGTGGCGGGCTGGGGCACCTCTCGCTCGAACGAGGACGGCAACCCCTTCTCCGTGCTCCTGGCGGAGCCGCTGACCCTCGATGCCGGCGGCACGCCCGAGATCTACGAGATCCAGCCGTTCAATCCCTGCCTGCTTCGCCAGCTCCGCAGCTGAACCGCCAGCACCCGAAGCGGCGTGCACCGGAACCAGGCACGGACCGCCGAGACCGGACTTCGAGACCGGCTGGCTCCGCGATCAGACCACGGTCATCCGAGGGGGTCGGTCACGGCACCTCGGTGGGTGGTGGGGATGGCGTGGTAGAGGGTGCGGGTGCCGAGGGTTCGGGTGCGGTCGACGGTGTAGTGGGTGGTGAGGGCGGCTTCGAAGTTGGTGCGGTTGTAGTGGTCGAAGAGGCCGGGGCGCTTGCGGGCGAGGAGGCGCTGGACCATGGGGTCGTCGGGGTGGGGGAACTCGACGATGAGGGGGGAGTCGAGCTCGGCGAGGAAGGCGGTGATCTCGGCCAGGGGGATGGTGTCGGTGATGGCGAGGTGGTGGACGACCGCGAGGCACATGGTGAGGTCGGGTTGGGTGCGGTGAGTGAGCGGCTGGCGTTCGCGGCTGCGCCAGCCGGTGCCGGGGCTGGGGTTGGTGAGGTCGATGACGAGGGGGTGGATGCGGGTTTCGCCGATGTCGGTGAGGTGGCGGTAGAGGCGGTCGACGACGAGGTGGTCGAAGTCGGCGGCGATGACGTGGGCGGCGCCGGCATCGAGGGCGATGGTGGAGAACAGGCCGTCGTTGGCGCCGAGGTCGATGACAGTGGAGGCGCCGGTGGCTCGGATGGTGTCGGTGATGAAGGTCTGCTTGAGGCCGAGGTCGTCGTCTTGGTAGTGGGTGCGGTCGCTGTAGTCGGACCAGACCGACTTCT
>CAZCVS010000604.1:0-1599 GCA_964501845.1 uncultured Iamiaceae bacterium | reverse complement strand
CCGGGTGGCGGTCGATCAGGCGGCGGCAGGCGGTGACCAGCGAGACCGGGTCGTCGGCGAAGGTGGCGAGCGAGGCCGCCGCCTCCTGCACCACGTCGTCGGGCGGCGCGCCCGTGGCCCGGGCCACGAAACGCAGGCGCTCGATGGGGTGCACGAGCCCGACGCTAGCGACGGACCCCGCGGGTCAGGGCCAACCGGGCTTGAAGATCATGATGTACAGCTCGACGGCCAGGAGCAGGTGCAAGATCCCGCCCGCCATCGAGACGATCTTGTCGGCGGAAGCGTCGCCGGCGGCCGCCTTCTTCTCGGCGGGCAGCATCATCCCGAACACCACGCCCATGATGAGGAACCACACCAGGATCGCGGCGGACACGAACGGGTCGGCGAAGGTGTAGAGCTTCTCGCTCATGCCGACCAGGCCGAACCCGAAGATGCCGGCGATGACCAGTGCGGGTCCGTGGACCTTGACGGTGTTCCCGGCGGCGAGCTCACCGATCGCGGGACCCACCGGCTTGCCCTCCTTCTTGAGCTTCACCGAGACGAAGGGCCAGACGAACCCTGGGGCGAACGCGACGATGACCGCCAGGATGTGGATGAACAGCACGACGTTGTATCCGGTGTCGCGGTAGGCGGCGAAGACCATCGGTTCCCTCCAGGGGCTCGGTTCCAGGGCGAACCTAGCCCGACCTCCGGCGGCGCAGCGAAGACGCCGAATCTGCGTCGCGCAAGGCGCGCCAACTACCGTTCCCGCCGTGGTCACGCAGGTCTCAGAAGACATCAAGCTCACGGCCGTCGGGGGGCAGACCCGCACCATCGCGGAGTGGACCACCACGTTCCAGCTCCTCACCGTCGTGCTCGATCCCTACACGCACGAGAGCGCCTGGCTGCTGGAGACCGCGGGCCGGGTCCTCGCCAACTTCCGTGGCGCCGACTGCCGGGTCTCGTGGACGGTGACGGCCGACGAGGCGGACGCCAAGCGCTTCCTCGGCCCCTGGGCCGACGAGTTCTTGACCTTCGCCGATCCGGATCGGGAGCTGGTGGGTGCCCTCGACCTCGAGCGCCTTCCCGCCCTCGTCTACATCCGCCAGGACCTCGCCGTGGTCGGCACGGCCCAGGGCTGGAACCCGTCGGAGTGGGAGCACCTCGGTGCCCTCGTCGGCAAGGTCAACTCCTGGAGCCATCCGAACCTCCCCGGCAACGGCGATCCCGGCCCCTTCGAGGGCTCCCCCGCCAAGGGCTGACCCTCCTCAGGGCGCCGGCGGCAAGCCACCTCGGGTGAGCGCCGCCGCATCGAGGGCCCGGTCCAGGTCCTCCTTGGACACCTCCCCGCTCGCCCGGACGAGCTCCCGGATCGGCGTGCCGGTGCGCTGGCTCTCCTTGATGAGCTGAGCCGTGCGCTCGTAGCCCAGGTAGGGGTTGAGCGACGTGGCGATGGCCGGGCTGGACTCCGCGTTCGCCCGGCAGCGCTCGACGTCGGCCGTGATCCCGGCGATGCACCGGTCGGCGAACAGGCGGCTGACGTTGGCCAGCAGCTCGATCGACTCCAGCAGGTTCCGGGCCATGACCGGCATGAACACGTTGAGCTCGAAGTTGCCCTGC
>CAZCVS010000603.1:1223-1606 GCA_964501845.1 uncultured Iamiaceae bacterium | reverse complement strand
AAGAGCTCGCCTGCGAGCGCCTCGCCATCGAACCGACGGAGGCGGTCTTCCTCGACGACCTCGGCATCAACCTCAAGCCCGCCCGAGCGATGGGCATGCGCACGATCAAGGTCGGTGACCCCGCGGTCGCCCTCGCCGAGCTCGAAGCCATCCTCGGCTTCCCCCTCACCTGACCGCCCCTCCCCCTGACCGCTCCCTCCCCCTGATCGAACTTCGTATGCCAGAGCGCCCGTTTGGGAGCTCCCACCTACGAGGTTCAGGCGGGTTCCGGGAGCCGAATCGAACTTCGTATGCCAGAGCGCCGGGTTGGGAGCTCTCACCTACGGAGTTCGGGTGGGGTGGGGTCGGGGTTCGGGTGGGGTGGGGTGGGGTCGGGGTTCGGG
>CAZCVS010000603.1:0-1213 GCA_964501845.1 uncultured Iamiaceae bacterium | reverse complement strand
CCCGGACGATGGGCATGCGCACGATCAAGGTCGGCGACCCCGCGACCGCGCTCGCCGAGCTCGAAGCCATCCTCGGCTTCCCCCTCACCTGAGCCCGGCTACTGGTAGCCGGCGGCGATGTGGTCGACCCACCAGGCGGGGGCGGCGTTCATGAGCGTCGACAGGTCGAGGTAGTCCCACCAGCGGGCGACCTTGCCGTCGCGGATCTCCATGACCGAGGTGAACGGCAGGCGCACGGTGTGGTCGTCGTCCCAGGTCCAGGTCTCGGCGTGCTCGGTGACGACGTGGTCGCCCATGGCGATGATCGGGCCGTCGTGGAGCTCGTAGGCCTGGAGCGGCGCGATCCCCAGCATCAGGCGGGCCTCGGTCGCGGCCGGGCCCACCGCCCCCTCGTCGATGCCGATCACCGGCACGTCGACGTAGTGGCCGTCATCGGCCATGAACGCGCCCACCCCGGCGAAGTCGCGGCGCCCGAGGGCGGCCCAGAAGTCGGTGACGAGCGCGATGTTGGCGGCGGTGGTGTCGGTCATGGCGACGGAGCTTCGCGCACGACCGCCGACCCCGCCGGTGCGTCCCGCCGGCCGTGGGGCTACTTGGCGTCGGCCCAGGTGGCGCCGAACGAGAGGTTGACCTCGAGCGGCACGAGCAGCTCCGCGGCGTCGCGCATCACCGAGCGGGTCAGCTCCTCCACCTCGTCGCGCTCAGCCGGCGGCACCTCGAGGATGACCTCGTCGTGCACCTGGAGGACGATGCGGCTCTGGAGCCCGCGCTCGGCGAGCGCGTGGTCGAGGCGGATCAGCGCCACCTTGAAGATGTCGGCGGCGAGGCCCTGGATCCCAGCGTTCATGGCTTGGCGCTCACCGGCCTGCTTGATGCCGCGGTTGGGCGATGCGAGCTCCGGGATCGGGCGGCGGCGGCCGAAGAGCGTCTCGGTGTACCCGCGCTCGCGCGCCTCTGCGACCGTGCGCTCCATGTACTCCTTCACCGACGGGAACGCGACGAAGTAGGCATCGAGGATCTTCGCCGCCTCGCCTACGGGATGGAGGCCTACGGGCTCGCCACCCGCCTCAACATCTCCCGGGGCGAGGCGGCGAAGATCCTCGATGCCTACTTCGTCGCGTTCCCGTCGGTGAAGGAGTACATGGAGCGCACGGTCGCCGAGGCGCGCGAGCGCGGGTACACCGAGACGCTCTTCGGCCGCCGCCGCCCGATC
>CAZCVS010000602.1:0-1611 GCA_964501845.1 uncultured Iamiaceae bacterium | reverse complement strand
CCCCGACCGCATGGCCCAGCTCATCGCCCTCGGCGTCGACGGCCTCTGCACCAACGTCCCCGACGTGGCGCGCACCGTGGTCGACCAGGCCCCCTGACCCTGCCGGCGCGGCCCCTGACTCGAAATTCGTAGGTCAGGGCTCCGCCTCAGGAGCTCCCAGCTACGAGTTCCGTTTGGGGCCCGCGGGTGCTCCACCAGCCCTGGTCGAAACTCGTAGGCCAGCGCTCCCCTTCGGGCGGTCTGAGCTACGAGTTTCGTGGACGGCCTCGATGCGCCACATGGGCAGCATCCCTGGACGAAGGCCGGCCGCGAACGCGAAGGTCGCTCCGGGTCCCGTTGGCCGACCCGACCGGGCCAGCCATCGGAGCGAGCAACCAAGTCGGACGTGACGGCATGGCTGGCAGCCACCTCGACCTCGCTGCCCGTCAGGGCGGCATCTTCCACCGCCGCCAGGCTGGCGACGCAGGGGTCACCCAGAAGCAATTGGCGACGGAGATCGGCCGTGGCCGCATTCGAGAGCTCCGGCCCGGTGTGTTCGTCGTCGTCGGAGCCCCGCCGACGTGGAAGCAGCGGGCGTGGATCGAGCTGCTGGATGCGCCCGGTGATGCCGTGCTGGGGGAGAGGACCGCAGCGTCGCTCCACCACGTCGGGCAGATGGTGACCAACGACATCGACATACTGGAGGTCGAGTCGTCGTGGCACCGGGTGCGGCCTTGGCGGCCGCCGGCTTCGTCGTGATCCGAGTTACCTGGCGGCAGCTCGTGGACCAACCCGCCCGCTTCGTCCGAGCGCTCGAACAGCTCCTCGCCCGGTCTGCTTGATCGTGGTGGACGGAAACTCGTAGGCCAGAACTCCTGGACCGGCGCTGGCACCTACGAGTTTCGGGAGGGGTCCGGCGTGGCGGCTGGAACTCGTAGGTGAGGACTCCGGTTCCGGCACGCTCGCCTACGAGTTTCGCCCCGGGTGGGGCTGCTTGGGCGGGTCTACGGGGCGACGGGGAGGACGAGGTCCATGATCGCGGGGGTGTGGCGGAGGTCGATGCGGCGGATCTCGCCGAGGTAGTCGCCGTCGATCTGGTACGGGAAGGGGCGGCCGTCGATGGCTTCCACCACCAGTTCACCGACATCGGGGCGGTAGTGGACCCAGCGGTCCTCCTGGAGCGAGCCGTTGGCGCGCAGCGCCTTGTACATGACGCCGAGGAACCGGTCGGGCCGCAGCGAGCGGACCGTGACCATGGCCAGGCCGTTGTCGAGGTGGGCATCGGGGGCGATGTCGAAGGGCATGTTGCCCACGTAGGTGTACGGGTTGGTGTTGCAGCACACCGAGAAGTAGCCGTCCGTGACGCGGTCCCCGTCGGGGTAGGTGACGGTGAAGTGCGGCCTCGACCGGTCGTAGTGGCGGAAGAAGGTCGTGAGCCCGGCGTAGATGAAGAGGGGGTGGCCGGCCCACCGCTTGAGTCCCGAGCGGCGCTCGACCTGCTCGACCAGGGCGGCGTCGTAGCCCAGCCCGACGTGGAAGCAGAAGTAGCGGCCGTTCACCGAGCCCAGCCCCACCCGCTCGATCGCTCCGGCCGCCATGGCGGTGAGCAGCTCGGTGGTGGCCTCGATCGGG
>CAZCVS010000601.1:0-1616 GCA_964501845.1 uncultured Iamiaceae bacterium | reverse complement strand
ACGACCCCGTCACCATCGGTGAGCGGGGTCGGGTCGAGGTGGCCGGTGGACCGGCCGGGTCTCAGGCTGCGGAGGAAGCAGCCGCCAGGCGCTTGGCCAGGCGGGACTTGCGGCGGGCCGCAGCGTTCTTGTGGATGACGCCCTTGGTGGCGGCCTTGTCGATGCGCTTCATGGCGATGCGCTCGGCCTCGGCCGCGTTCTCGGCGCCGGTCTCCGCAGCGGAGACGGCGTTCTTGGTGCGGGTGCGAAGCTCGGACCGGACGGTCTTGTTCGCGATGCGGCGCTTCTCGTTCTGACGATTGCGCTTGATCTGGCTCTTGATGTTGGCCACGGTGGCTCGTGCTCCACTTCTGCGTCTGAAAGCTGGATCATGGTAGCGGTGCCACCCCCTCCGTGTCACACCCGACGCCTACGATCACCGTCACCACCCCTTCGGCCCATCCGGGTCCTCCCTTGCCAACCCGATCCCGAAGGACCACCATGACTATCGCCGAATCCCGCCGCCTCGCCCTGTTCGAGTCGGCCAAGACCTCCTGGGGCCCCGACACGGCCCAGACGCTCATGGACCTGCTCCCACCCGATCCCGACGCCTTCGCCACCAAGGCGGACCTTCACGTGGGTCTGGCTGAACTGCGCTCGGACCTGACCCGGCAGATGTCCGAGCAGACCCGGACGTTGGTGCTGGCCCTGGTCACGATCGAGGTCACCATCGTGCTCGCCCTCCTGGGGGCGGTGCTCGCCGCCTGACCAGGTCAGCTGTGGGGCCAACCGACCCGGTTGGTAGCGTCGTCTGACCCGCTCAGCAGTCGAAGGCCCCATGGACCAGTCCCGCATCCGCAACTTCAGCGTCATCGCGCACATCGACCACGGGAAGACGACGCTGAGCGACCGGATCCTCGAGGTCACCGGGGCCGTCAGCGCCCGCGACATGCGGGCCCAGTTCCTGGACTCGATGGACATCGAGCGCGAGCGCGGCATCACCATCAAGCTCCAGTCCGTGACCCTGGGGTTCCAGGACCACACCCTGAACATGATCGACACGCCGGGCCACGTGGACTTCGGGTACGAGGTCAGCCGGTCGCTCGCCGCGTGCGAGGGCGTGATCTTGCTGGTCGACGCCGCCCAGGGCATCGAGGCCCAGACCCTGGCCAACTGCTACCTGGCGCTGGAGAACGACCTCGAGATCGTGGCGTGCCTCAACAAGATCGACCTGCCCGCCGCCGACCCCGACCTGTACGCCTCGGAGATCGAGAACATCCTCGGCATCCCCGCGGACCAGATCCTGCGCATCAGCGCCAAGACCGGAGAGGGCGTGCCCGAGCTGCTCGAGGCGGTCATCGAGCGCATCCCGGCGCCCACCGGTCACGTCGACGAGCCGCTCCAGGCGCTGATCTTCGACAGCCACTTCGACCAGTTCCGCGGCGTCGTCTCCAGCGTCCGGGTGATGAACGGCACCATGCGCACCGGCGAGAAGCTCCGCTTCATGCAGGCCGGCGTGTCGTACGAGGCCGACGAGGTGGGTGTGCGCAACCCGACGCCCACCCCCGTCAAGGAGCTCGGCCCCGGCGAGACCGGGTATCTCATCGCCGGCATCAAGGACGTGGCCGAGGCCCGCT
>CAZCVS010000600.1:0-1616 GCA_964501845.1 uncultured Iamiaceae bacterium | reverse complement strand
CGCTGGTCGAGGTCGGGTCGGTGGGGGCGACCTGGAGGGGGACGATGGCGAACAGCGTCTGGACCCACCGCAGCGCCGATCGCATCGCCGCGGCGGTGGCCTCGGCGCTGTCGCGGTCCGGGAGGTCGAGCGGGGCGGGTGGATCGAGCGCCTCGATCTCCCACGTCACCCGCTCCCCGTGGCGCGGGTCGACCTGGTAGTCGCGGGTGAAGGCGACAGCGCCGTCAGGGCCGAGGGCCACGAAGTGCCCGTCGTAACCGGCCGGAGGGGTCGGCCCGATGACGAACGAGAAGCGGCCGTCGGCATCGATCGTCAGGTCGGTGTCGTTGACGTTCGCGACGATGGCGGTGGACCACTCCCCCGGTGACGGCTCGTTGTAGACGGTGAAGCAGAAGTAGGTGCTGTCGCCGCGGTTGCCGCTCACCCGGTAGGTCCGCTGCGGGTCGATGGGCGTGAAGGAGTACCAGCTGTCGGTGTTGTCGCCGCCCCAGCGCCGGTCCCTGGCGATCGGGCTGGCCACGTCCACCAGCAGGGGGCGGCTCGGGTCGGCGAACAGGTAGGTGTCGAGGGCCACGCCCAGCGCCGTCAGCGCCATCCGGTAGCCGTCGGCGGCTCCCCGGTCGTCGGCCACGGCGCGGGGTCCGTCGACGAAGGCCGCGTCGAGGTCGCGCAGCCCGTCGAGCAGCTCGTGCCAGGCGACGGAGACATCTCGTTCGGGTGGGGTCATGGTGCGATTCCTTCCATCAGGACCGAGACGGTCGAAGTGATCCAGGGCTCGTCGAGGGCACCCGCCGGGCGGGTCAGCAGCGCCAGCAGGGCCGCGCCGCCCACGAGTTCCAGCACGACCGACGGGTCGATGCCGGCGCGGACCTCGCCGCGCTCGGCGGCCACGGCGAACCGGTCGCCGATGCCGCCCCACACCTGGCCGGAGAGGCGGGCGAGGAGCTGGGCGTGCAGCTCCGGGTCGGCCGCGAACTCGGCGAGCAGGCCGGGCACCGCGGCGCGGACCACCGGCTGGGCGAACAGGTCCACCGCGCCCTCGACGATCGAGGTCAGGTCGGCGCGGAGGTCTCCGGTGTCGGGGATGAAGGCCGCTCCCCGGTCGGGGAACGCAGCCTCGTGGACGAGCTGGGCCTTGGTGGACCACCGCCGGTAGACCGCCGGCTTGTGGGTGCCCGCCCGGGCCGCCACCGCGGCGATCGAGAGCTTGGCGTAGCCGACCTCGGCCAGCAGCTCCGCCGTGGCGGCCAGCACGGCGTCGTCGATGCGCTGGTCGCGGGGGCGGCCAGCGGTCCGAGGTGCGGGGTCAGCGGCGGGATCAAGAGGGCTGGACATCATTTCGGTTCGTACCGTATCTTATTTGCAGAGGTCGAGCAACCGTCTCGACGAGGGGACCCTGATGAACGACCGCATCCACATCGCCGATCTGGCCGAACCGCAGTTCACGCCGGAGGTGGCCGAGATCCTCCAAGCCATGGGCGCCATGAGCGTGGACTGCGACCTGGACCTCGGTGCCCTCCAGAAGCAGGCCTCCGCCGAGACCGGGCTGGCCGACTTCGGCGACCGGGACTACGAGGAGCGGCTCGACGTGCTGCTCGCCGCGCTGCGCGACGTCC
>CAZCVS010000599.1:0-1617 GCA_964501845.1 uncultured Iamiaceae bacterium | reverse complement strand
ATGGGTCGAGATACATTGGACCGCATGACGCCGCCGCCTCGATCTGACGCCGACGGGGTGGTGCCTGTCGATCGGGAGGGTGCGCTCCTGGACCGGATCGCGGAGGTGCAGGGCGTGATCAACGTCGCGAACGGGGAGCTCGTCGCGCTGGTGGCGGAGGCCATGGCCGAGGGGTGGGCGGGCGGCGACCTGCTCACCGAGGGGAGCTGGGTGGCGCTGCGGGCGGGGATCGCACCCGGTCAGGCCGCAGGCATCGTGCGGATCGCCAAGCGGGCCGGGGAGCTGCCGCACTCGGTCGCCGCGCTGCAGGCCGGTGAGCTGACCGTGGACCAGGTGGCGGAGATCGCCCGCTACGTCCCCGCCGCCTACGACGAGTCCGCGGCCCGGGTCGCCACGTGCTGCACCGTCAAGCAGCTGCGCCAGGCGCTCCCCCACTACGCCGACCCCAAGCCCGACGGCTCCCGCCGGGAGCGGCGCGCCATCTCCACCGGGTACGACGAGCAGGGCTGGTGGATCAACGGCCGGCTCCCTGAGTCCGAGGGTGCCAAGGTCGACCAGGCGCTCAAGGCGATGCGCGAGGACCTGGACCGCCAGGCGAAGGCCGACGCGCCCGATGGCGAGAAGCCGCCTCGGGCCTCCACCGCCGATGCGCTGGTGGCCATGGCCGACACCGTCCTTGCTGTCGGCGAAGCCGCCCGGCCCGGCACCGACCGCTACCTCGTCCACGTCCACCTCGAAGCCGGGCTCTCGGGCCCCGAGCTCATGACCCACCTCGGCATCGCCGTCCCCCACAGCGAACGGCGCCTCATCCTCTGCAACGCCCGCCTCCGCGCCACGCTCCACGAGGGGATGAAGCCTGTCGCCATGGGACGCGCCACCCACATCGTCAACCGCCGGCTCCGGCGACTCATCGAGCACCGCGACGGCGGCTGCTCGGTCCCCGGGTGCGGGCGAACCCACGGGCTCGAGGTCCACCACATCTGGCACTGGGAAGACGGCGGCCCCACCGAGACCTGGAACCTCCTCACCCTCTGCAGCTACCACCACGCCCGCCACCACGATGGCATCCTCGGCATCGAGGGCAACGCCGACCTCCCACGCCACCACGGCGACGGCGTCACCTTCACCGACGAGCGCGGCCGCCAGCTCGACCCCAGCGGCACGCCCATCCTGCCCGCCTGCCACCAGACCGCGCCCGAAGCGGCCCGCGCTGCCGGTCTCCCCCGCCCCCAGTTCCTGCCACCCACCGGCGAACGCCTGGACCGATCCGGCTTCCACCTCCAACGCAACCCGCCCGAACCACCCGTCCACCCACCCGGCACCCCCGCCGAGGACGACGACCCGGACACCGACTCAGCCCGACCAGGCCGCACCCGCCGGAGCAACACGGAGCAGCGCTCAGCAGGCCACTCGGCCACAGCGCAGACCAGCGATCCCACCCGGGCCGGCCCGTCCGCCTGAACCGAGCGGTGCCCGACGATCCGACCCGGCCGCCCTGGCCCTCGATGGACGCAACCACCTTCGAGCGCCTGCTCGTCGAGCACCTCGCCGAGCCGGTGTCCTCCCTCGGCTTCGAGCGGTGGGGCAAGGGCCTCTGGTACGAGCATCCGGGCGGGA
>CAZCVS010000598.1:0-1626 GCA_964501845.1 uncultured Iamiaceae bacterium | reverse complement strand
GGAGCTGGGCGAGCGTCTCGGGCGAGCACGTGTAGTTGCCCTCGAAGTGGTTGATGGGAACGCGGAGCACGTCACCCAGATCCGCTTCGCTCGTGAGCACCGAATCGGTGGAATCGACCCGCAGCTCCACCGTGGTGCACAGGAACTTGAGGCCGCGGTTCTTCTGCAGCGCTCCGGGGAGCAGTCCGGCCTCGGTGAGCACCTGGAAGCCGTTGCAGATGCCGACGACGGGGCCACCCGATTTGGCGAACTCGACCACCGCGGCCATCACCGGAGAGAACCGGGCGATGGCGCCGGGACGCAGGTAGTCACCGTGGGCGAAGCCGCCGGGGACGATGACGGCATCGACGCCGTTGACCGTCTCATCGCCGTGCCAGAGGATCTCGGCTTCGCCACCCAGGAGCCGGACGGCTTCGAGGGCGTCGAGCTCGCAGTTGGACCCGGGGAACTGCACGACCCCGACGCGAGGTGCCATCAGGAGTGCGCGCCTTCGGTCACCGTGATCGAGGCGTCCTCGATCACCGGGTTGGTGAGGAAGCGCTGGCACAGGTCGGTGACCTCGGCCCGGGCGGTGGCCTCGTCGGCGGCCTCCAGGTCGAAGCGGATCGACTTGCCGACCCGCACGCCCTTCACACCGTCGAACCCCAGGTGGGGCAGCGACCGCTCGATGGTGGCCCCCTGCGGATCCGCCACCCCCTCACGAAGCGACACCTCGACCTGCACAGAGAACAACATGGACCGATCATCCCATATCCCCCAACCCACCCGGAACCTCGAGAACGAGGCATGGGTTTGGGGTTGGGGTTTCGAGCGAAGCGAGCTCGGGGGGTGTGGGGGGCAGAGCTTGCGGAGCCCCCCACACGAAGGGGTGCGACGCAGTCGTCCCCCTGAGCGAAAGCAGCGACGTCAGGAGTTCCTCAAGTTCGAGGAACGGAGCGAGCGCAGCGAGCGAGTGACGAGAGGGCGAGCGTCAGCGAGGCACCACTCCTGGCCAGTCGCTGAAGGACTGGCCGGTGATGCGCTCGTAGGCCTCGACGTAGCGGGCGCGGGTGGCGGTGACGATGTCGTCGCCGAGGGGCGGGGGCGGCGGGGTCTTGTCCCAATCGAGGCCGTCGAGGTAGTCACGCACGGGCTGCTTGTCGAAGGACGGCGGGGTGGAGCCCGGCACCCACTGGTCGGCTGGCCAGAAGCGCGACGAGTCCGGGGTGAGGACCTCGTCGCAGAGGATCAGCTCGCCGTCGAGGAGGCCCAGCTCGAACTTGGTGTCGGCGAGGAGGATGCCGCGCTCGGCGGCCCAGGCGGCGCCCTCCTGGTAGATGCGCAGGGAGATGTCGCGCGCCCGCTCGGCCAGCTCGGTGCCGATCAGGTCGGCCGCCCGCTCGAAGCTGATGTTCTCGTCGTGGTCGCCCACCTCGGCCTTGGTGGAGGGCGTGAACACCGGCTCGGGGAGCTGCGACGACTCGAGGAGACCGGTGGGGAGCGTGGCGCCGTGCATGGTGCCCGATGCCTTGTACTCCTTCCACGCCGAGCCGGTGATGTAGCCCCGGACGATGCACTCGACCGGCAGCATCTCGGCCTTGTGGGTGAGCATGATGCGCCCCGCGAGGTCGGGGTCGTCGTCGGCGA
>CAZCVS010000597.1:0-1627 GCA_964501845.1 uncultured Iamiaceae bacterium | reverse complement strand
GCCGCGAGCGCCGGCATGAGGCGCACCGCGCCCTGCTGCGCATCCGCATCGGCCAGCGGGAGGTAGTACGCCAACAGGTCGTCACGGAGGCTCCCGGTGTCGGGCTCGGGGATCGGGATGCGCCCGTTGGCCAGCGCGTCGAGCACGAGCTGCTCCTTGCCGTTCCAGCGCCGGTAGATCGTGGCCTTGCCCACGCCGGCGCGCTGGGCGACCGCGTCGATGGTGAGACCCCGGAAGCCGGACTCGGTCAGGAGCTCCACGACGGCATCCATGATGGCGTCGTCCGCTCCCGCATCGCGCGGCCGACCCGGTCGACGACGCTCCCGCTCCTCCGTCACCACGCCAGTCTCTCCCATCGCCGATCCTGCCGCCGGGGTCACTGGTCGGCGAGGCTCGTCCTTCACGCTGTGCTTCCTCCGAAGCAAGGGTGCCGACCAGCCGCCGGTGGGGTGGTGGGAGGACCACCAGCAGGCCGGTCAGCACCGCTTGGTGAGCCTATTCCAGTACGACCTAGTTCCGAAACCAATCGTTCTCGGAAGTGACCTCTGCCGCCGACCCGCGCCGAGGGGACGGTGCTCCGAACCGATCGGTCGACGAGCACCCCGCGGCAGAGCGCTCGGTCAGGGGGCGGACTTCTGCGCCAGGAGCTGGGCGACGACCTTGCCGTCGGCTTGGCCCTTCGATGCCTTCATGATCTGGCCGGTGAAGAACCCGCTCAGCTTCTTGCGGGCCTTGTCGTCGCCGGCGCGGAACTGCTCCCACTCGGTGGGGTTGGCGGCAATGACGTCGTCGACGATGGCCTCCAGCGCACTCGTGTCCATGGCCTCGAAGCCCTTGGCGGCGGCGACACCGGCTGCGGTCGCCGCCGGGTCCGCCACGAGCTCGGCGAGGACCTGCTTGGCCTGGGTGGCCGTGAGATCGCCGGCAACCTCCAGAGCCACCAGCTCCGCGAGCCGCACAGGGGCCAGCTCGGGCCCGCCCTCGACCGCGAGGTTCTGGACCACGTGGACCAGGACCCGGCTCTTCGCCGCGTCGCTGGCGCTGAACGCGGCGTCGACGCCAGCATCAGTGACGGTCCAACAGCACGGCTGATCGGCCGACGGGGCCGCGTCGTCGGGATGGACGTGGGCCGGGGTGTCGATCTCGGTCATGAACCGGCCGGCGATGTCGGCGCCCGCCTCGGTGCCACCGGTGCGGTCGGCGTCGGCCGCCGGGTCGAGCTGGCTGACCCAGGCCATGGCCGCGAGGGCCTGGTCGTCTTGGCCCCGTTCGACGGTGACGACGACGGCTTCGGCGGTGACAGGCTCCCCGGCGACGGCGGCCAGACGGTGGCGCCGCGCCGCCGGGAGCAACGGGAGCGCGGCGGCGATCGCCGCCACCCGATCGGCACCGAGGTCCACCGGGACGCGGTCCGGCTCCGGGAAGTACCGGTAGTCGTCGGCCTCCTCCTTGGATCGCATGGTGTGGGTGCGGCCGTCGTTCTCGTCCCAGTGACGGGTCTCCTGGGTCACCTTGTCGCCGACGGCATGGAGGTCAGCCTGGCGCCGGGCCTCGTACTCGATGGCCCGCACGAGCGAGCGCAGCGAGTTGACGTTCTTGATCTCGCAGCGGGTGCGCAGCTCGTCGC
>CAZCVS010000596.1:0-1629 GCA_964501845.1 uncultured Iamiaceae bacterium | reverse complement strand
GAGGTGGGGGCGGCGCACCAGGTACCGGCCGGCCTCGGCGCAGCCCACCGCCGGGATGCACTGGCTGCCGGTCGGGCTGGACTGGGTGACGATGTTGTGGGCGACGTGGCCCCAGTGCGACGGCATCTGCCGACCGGCGCTCGAGGGGTCGGCGACCGAGCCGACGGCCTGGAGCAGCACCTCGGTGGGCGTCACCCCCAGGCCGAGCACCAGAGCCTGGTCCCGGTAGTAGGGGAAGAACCAGTCGGAGCCCGGGCGGAGGTGGCGGGCGAGCGCCAGGCCGACGGCCTCGTGGCCGGCACCGGAGATCTGGAAGTAGACCCGGCTCTGCTTCTGCATGGCGATCTGGCGGTCGTCGATCGCCCGGGAGATGAACGCCAGCCGGAGGTCGTCGACCAGTTCCTTCACGAGGTAGCCGCGGTGCTCGCTCATCCGGCCACCTCGACGGACCAGTCCCGCTCCTGCAGCGTCGTGCGGACGTCGGCGAGGAAGGCGGCAGCGTAGGCCCCATCGACCGCCCGGTGGTCGAAGCTCAGGCTCAGGTTCCCCAGCGGGCGCACCGCCACACCCCAGCCGCCGGCCCCGTCGGCCACCGCGGTGGGCCGCATGCGGATGCCGTCGGTGGAGAGGATCGCGACCTGGGGCTGGTTGATGATCGGGGCGGCGAGCACGGTGCCGTAGGAGCCGACGTTGGTCAGCGTGAAGGTGCCGCCGTCGAACGCGCCGCCCGGAAGTCGCCGGCGCCGGGCGAGGTCCGCGGTCTCGGCCACCGCCTCCCCCAGCGCCCGGAGCCGCATCTCCTGGGCGTCGCGGACCACAGGGACGAGCAGCGCCTCTTGCTCCACGTCGACGGCGACGCCGAGGTGGACCCGCCGGTGCACGACGAGGCGGTCGCCGTCGAAGCTGGCGTTGAGGTGCGGGAACCGGTGCAGCCCGTCGATGACCGCCCGGGCCACGAACGGCAGGTAGCTGAGGCCGCTTCCCCTGCGGACCCGATCGACGGCGCTCCAGTCGACCTCGACCACCACGAGGGCGTGGGCGGCCGTCGCCACCGAGCGGTGGAGGTGCTCGGCGGTGGCCAACCGCGCCCGGGACAGCGGCACCACCTCGTCGTCGGGCCCCACCTCGATCGCCGGCGTATCTGGCTGCCCCTCTTGAGAAGCGTGCGCGTCGAATCGACGTCGATTCGACGCGTACGCAACCGGTTCGCTCGCCCGCTGAGCAGCGGCAGCGACGACGTCGTTGCGGGTGATGCGGCCATCGCGCCCGGAGCCGACGACCGTCGTCTGATCGAGGCCGTGCTCGTCGAGCAGCCGCCGCACGATGGGCGACAGGACGGCCACCGACCTCGTCGTCGTTCGCTCCTGTTGAGGAGCGGATGCGTCGAATCGACGTCGATTCGACGCGTACGGGGCCGGTTCGGCGGTCTCGACCTGCGGGGGATCGGACTGCGGGGGATCGGACTGCGGGGCGCCGTCGGCCGGCGGGTCGAACGGCTCGTCCTCGGTGGCGGTGATGACGGCGACCGGGGTGCCGATCGGGACGGCGTCGCCCTCGGGCACGAGCACCAGCCGGAGAAAGCCGGCGACGGCGGAGGGCACCTCAGTGTCGACCTTCTCGGTGGACACC
>CAZCVS010000595.1:382-1630 GCA_964501845.1 uncultured Iamiaceae bacterium | reverse complement strand
CGAAGCGAGCCCGGGGGGTGTGGGGGGCAGAGCTTGCGGAGCCCCCCCACTCGAAGGGGTGCGACGCAGTCGTGCCCCTGAGCGAAGTCGTCGCCGTCAGGCGTTCCTCAAGTTCGAGGAACGGAGTGAGCGCCAGCGAACGAGTGACGAGAGGGCGTCAGCCCTCGGGGAGGACGTCGACGAGCTTGCGTCCGCCTCGACGGCCGAACTTGACCTGGCCGTCGATGGTGGCGAACAGCGTGTCGTCGCCGCCACGGCCGACGTTCTCGCCGGCGTGGAAGTGGGTGCCGCGCTGGCGGACGATGATGGAACCGGCGGAGACGACGGTGCCGTCGTAGGCCTTCACGCCGAGGCGCTGTGCGTTGGAGTCACGGCCGTTCCGGGTGGAACCGCCGCCCTTGGTCTTCGACATGGGTCAGCCCTTCGTGATGCCGGTGATCTCGATGGTCGCGTAGTGCTGCCGGTGGCCCCAGCGCTTGCGAGAGTTGGTCTTGTTCTTGTAGGTGAAACCGGTGATCTTCGGGCCCTTGGCCTCGCCGATCACGTTGGCCTTCACCGACGCCTTCGACAGCGCATCGGGCGCCGACACCACAGTGTCGCCATCGACGAGGAGCACGGGGGTGAGGCTGACCTCTCCCTCGGTGACGGACAGTTTCTCCACCTGGAGCTGCTGTCCCTCGGTGACCCGGTACTGCTTTCCACCGGTCTTGATGACTGCGTACATCGTTCTGCCTTCGAGCGTTCGTAGCGGGGCCCACAGGGCCGAGGGACAATCGTAGGGGCCAGCACCCTGGCGAGCCAACCCGGCGCTCAGCGGCGGATGACCTCGTGACCGGTCAGCTGCTCGTCGAAGACCATGCCCCGCCCGTCGCAGTGGGGGCAGGCCGACGACAGGGACTCCAGCAGCCCCTCGCCGATGCGCTTGCGGGTCATCTCGACCAAGCCGAGCTCAGAGATGTCGAAGACCTGGGTGCGGGTCTTGTCGCGGGCCAGTGCCTGGCGGAACGTGGCGATGACGTCGTCGCGGTTCTTGCGGATCTCCATGTCGATGAAGTCGATCACGATGATGCCGCCGATGTCGCGGAGCCGCAGCTGGCGGGCGACCTCCTCGGCCGCTTCCAGGTTGTTGCGGTACACCGTCTCCTCGAGCGAGGACTTGCCCACGTTCTTTCCGGTGTTGACGTCGATGACCGTCAGCGCCTCGGTGCGCTCGATGATCAGCGAACCGCCCGACGGCAGCCAGACCTT
>CAZCVS010000595.1:0-372 GCA_964501845.1 uncultured Iamiaceae bacterium | reverse complement strand
GCTGCTCGTGGACGTGGAGGGACTCGTAGATCGACAGACCGCCGTGGGCGGCCGGGTCGTAGCGCTCCACCCGCTCGACCAGCGCCGGCGAGATGCTGCGGACGTAGTCGCGCACCTGCTCGAACACCTGGTCGTCGTCGATCACGACCTGGCGGTAGTCCTGGTTGAACTCCTCGCGGATGACCCGGATCGACATGTCTGGGTCGCGGTAGAGCAGCGTCGGGGCCTGGGACTTGGCGGCCAGTTCCTCGATCTGCTCCCACTGCTTGGCGAGGCGCTCCACGTCGCGGGCCAGCTCCTCGGCGGAGATCCCCTCGGCCGCGGTGCGCACGATGAGGCCGTGGCCCTTGGGCTTGGCCTTGTCGAGGATCT
>CAZCVS010000594.1:0-1644 GCA_964501845.1 uncultured Iamiaceae bacterium | reverse complement strand
GCGCGACGATCGCCGAGCCCGAGGCGAACGACCTGTTCCTGGGGGTGGCCGCTCAGGCGGCCTCCGGGACCTTCCCGGTGTCGCGGGCGTAGCCGAACCACGCGATCGCCGCGCCGATGGCGCACAGCGCTGCGCAGATCAGCATGGAGGGCAGGTAGCCCTCGAAGAGGACCTCCGGCGACTGCGTCGTGTCCAGCCCGGCCGCCAGGGGGATCGCCGCGATCGCCAGCAGCCCGGCCACCCTGGCCACCGCGTTGTTGATCCCCGACCCGATGCCCGACTGCGCGTGCGGGATATCGCCCAGTGCGGTCGAGGTGATGGGGGCCACGACCAGGGTCAGCCCGACCGCGAACAGCAGCACGCCGGGCAGGATCGGGAACCACACGGTGGACGAGGTGTTCATCGTCGCCAGCAGACACAGTGCCGCGGCCATCAGCAGCGGCCCGATGGTCAGCAGCGGCCGCGACCCGATCCTCGGGATCAGGCCCCCGACCTTGCTGGAGAAGAGGGTCAGGATGATCGTCACCGGTATTCCGGCGGCTCCCGCGGCCGCCGCGGTCCACCCGAGGCCGACCTGCAGACCGACGGTGAACAGCAGGAAGTAGGCGTTGAGGGCCGCATACACGACGAAGGTCTCGGCGTTGGCCACCGCGAAGGAGGCGATGCGGAACAGGCCCGGCGGCATCATCGGCGGCGGGCGCAGCGTGACGGCCCGGCGTCGCTGCACGGCCAGGAACAGCCCGAGGGTGGCCAACCCCGCGATGACCAGGCCGATCGACAGCACGGGCCCGAGGCGCTTGGCCTCGATCAGGCCCGTCACCAGCATCGCCAGACCGCCGACCGCCAGGGCGCCGCCCAGCACGTCGACCTGTTTGAGGAACGGTTCCGCGGTCCTGCTGCCGGGCACGTCGGGGACGCCGCGCACCGCGAGCCAGACGCTGATGGCCGCGATCGGGACGTTGATCAGGAAGACCAGGCGCCAGCCGGACGGACTGGCGTCGACCAGGAATCCCCCGAGCACGGGGCCGATGGCGGTCGTCACGCTGGACAGCCCCGACCACAGGCCGATCGCGCGGCCGCGGTCCTGGCCCGCGAACACCGACGAAAGGATCGCCAGGCTGGCGGGAACCATGAACGCCGCCGCGACGCCCTGCAGGCTGCGCGCCGCAATGAGCAGCGGCGTCGTGGGGGCCAGGCCGCACATGACCGAGGTGACGCAGAACCCGACGATGCCGACGATGAAGACCCGGCGCAGCCCCAGCAGGTCGCCGATCGAGCCGCCGAGCAGGACCAGCGATCCCAGGGTCAGCAGGTAGGCGTCCAGCACCCACTGCAGCGTTTCCGTGCCGCCGCCGAGGTCCGCCTCGATATGCGGGAGCGCGACGTTGACGACCGTGCCGTCGAGGAAGCCCATGCCGCTGGCCAGGATCGTGGCGGCCAGCACCAGGCGCGCCTGGGGCGTCCCGTACCGCAACGGTTCCACGCCTGGAGGCTAGTGCGACCATGTCGGCATGGCGTCGAAACCAGTCGGCCAATCCGTCCAGCAGGGGTTCCTGCAGGTGCTGTACGCGCTGTTCCTCGGCGGCGTCATCACCTCCCTGATCGTGATCGGCATCCTGGCCTTCTTCCCCTCTCCGTCGTCGC
>CAZCVS010000593.1:0-1649 GCA_964501845.1 uncultured Iamiaceae bacterium | reverse complement strand
CGCGGTGAAGCGCTCGTCGAGGCCGGCGTTCTCGGTCAGTACGCCGGTTCGGCGCCGGAGCTCTTCGCCGTCGCGCCACGGGTCCAGGCCCAGCACCCGAGCCCGGCCGGCGTCGGGGATCAAGACGCCGTTGAGCAGGCGCATGGTGGTGGTCTTGCCGGCACCGTTGGGGCCGAGCAGCGCGAGCACCTCACCGTGCTTCGCGTCGAGGGTGAGCCCGTCGAGGGCGCGGCCCGAGGGGAACGAGCGCGTCAGGCCCTCGCAGTCGATGGCCAGATCCGCTTGCCCCATCGATCCAGTGTGCCAGGAGCACCGCCCCGACCGGATCGGACGCGCGCCTCGCCGGTGTGCTCCACTGGTGGGCGGCCGGTTCCGGCCCCGAGTGCCACCACCTGAGGTATCCGTGAATCTCGCCTCGATCATCGATCCCCATCCCGCCGATGCCACCGCGCTGATCAGCCGGGGTCGCGCCACCACCTACGGCGAGCTGCGCGAGCAGGTCGGCGGACTGCGCGCCGGGCTGATCGGGCTCGGCATCGATCCCGGCGACCGCATCGGCATCGTGTGCGCCAACAACTGGTACTTCGTCGCGTCCTACCTCGCCGTGCTCGGCGCGGGTGCGGTCGCGGTGCCGCTGAACCCGCTCAGCCCGCCCCGCGAGCTGGAGCGGGAGCTCGCCGCGGTGGGCGCCCGGGCGATGCTGGTGGGGCCGTCGGGCCGCTCCAACACCGACCGCATCGACCGCAGCCGCCTCCCGGTCCTGGAGTTCGTGGTCCACAGCGAGGGCGTCAGCACCGAAGGCGCCATCTTGCTCGACGACCTCCTCGGCACGCCGGCGGTGCCCATCGTGGACCGCGGCCCCGACGACCTCGCCGTGCTCATCTTCACCAGCGGCACGGCCGGCTCGCCGAAGGCGGCGATGCTCTCGCACGGCAACCTGCTCGCCAACCTCGAGCAGACCATCGCTCTGCGCGGCGAGGGCGATGCCGGCGACGTCGGCTTCGGCGTGCTGCCGATGTTCCACATCTTCGGGCTCAACGTCGTGCTCGGCACCGCCCTGCGCGTCGGCGCCTCGGTCCTGCTCGTCGAGCGGTTCGACCCGATGTCGGCCATCGAGGCCATCCAGAAGCACGGCGTGACCGTGCTGCCCGGGGCTCCCCAGATGTGGGCGGCGTGGGCGGCGATGCCCGGCCTGCCCGAGGATTCGTTCGCCACGGTGAAGGTCGCCACCTCCGGTGCCGCCCACCTGGACCCGCACGTCGCCGAGACCCTCCGCGCCCGCTTCGGCCTCGAGGTCGGTGAGGGCTACGGGCTCACCGAGGCGTCGCCGGTCGTCACCGCTTCCATCGGCCTCCCCTGGCGTCCCGGCTCGGTCGGCGCGCCGGTCGACGGCGTCGAGGTTCGCCTCGTCGACGCGAAGGGCGAGGACGTCCTCGTCGGCGACCCTGGTGAGATCTGGGTCCAGGGCCCCAACGTGTTCCAGGGCTACTGGAACGACGCCGAGGCCACCCGCGCCTGCATCGACGAAGACGGCTGGCTGCACACGGGAGACATCGCCATGGTCGACGACGAGGGGTTCCTGTTCCTCGTCGACCGGGCCAAGGACCTCATCATCGTGTCGGGCTTCAACGTCTTCCCGGCCGAGGTCG
>CAZCVS010000592.1:0-1651 GCA_964501845.1 uncultured Iamiaceae bacterium | reverse complement strand
CGGCGATGGCCTCGGCCTCGAACTTGGCGGCCCGGGCGGCCATCTGGTCGTTCTCACGGGCGAGCTTGTCGGCCTCCTCCTGGAGGTCTCGGCGCTCCTTGTAGCGGACCGGTGCCCGGTTGGGGAGCGTGAGCACGAGCAGGACGCAGAGGGCGGTGAGCACACCCGCCACGATCACCAGGACTGCCTCCTGGGTGACGATGGCCGCGATGGCGAAGCCGAGGCCGAGTGCCCCCGCGATGGTGCCGGGCAGCGCCCGTCGATCGAACATGGGCGCTCCATCGGCAGATGTGTGCGCGTTCACAGGTTTCCGGCGCTTTCCGTGGGAATCAGGTCACCAAGCGTGAGGTTCACTCGGGTGTCACCTCCCTGCGAGCGGGTCAACCGGCCCGGTGCGACTCCACCAGGTCGGCCAGCTCACCCATGATCTTGACGATCTCGAAGTCCTTCGGCGTGTACACCGCCGCCACGCCCGCGCCCAGGAGCCGGGGACGATCGTCCTCGGGGATGATGCCGCCGGCGATCACCGGGGCCGTGACGCCCTCCGCCCGCAGCAGCCGGACGACCTCGGGGACGAGTTCGAGGTGGCTGCCCGACAGGATCGAGAGCCCGACGACGTCGACGTCCTCGTCGCGCCCGACGGCCGCGATCTGCTCGGGGGTGAGCCGGATGCCCTGGTAGATGACCTCGAACCCGGCGTCGCGGGCCGCCACCGCGATCTGCTCGGCGCCGTTGGAGTGCCCGTCGAGGCCCGGCTTGGCCACCAGGAAGCGAGGCGGACCGCCGGCCATGCCCCGGACCCGCTCGGCGACGGCGCGCAGGCCGTCGGACCCGCCACCGGCCCCGGCCGCCGCGGCCACACCGGTGGGGGCGCGGTACTCGCCGAACTCCTCGCGCAGCACGGCGGCCCACTCGCCCGTGGTGCCGCCCGCATGGGCCAGGTCGATCGACGCTGGCATCACGTTCTCGCCGGAGCGGGCCACGCGGCGCAGCTCGTCGAGACTGCGCTTCACCGCGTCGTTGTCGCGGCCGGCTCGCCACTCGTCGAGCTCCACGATGGCCGCCTCCTGGACGCCGGCATCCACCTTGAGGATGTTGTCGTCGCCGTCGAGCGGGGACGGGGCCGTCTCGGTGAACTTGTTCACGCCCACCACGGTCAGCTCGCCGGACTCGATCTTGCGCATGCGCTCGGCGTGGCTGCGCACGAGGCGGCCCTTGAGCTCCTCGATGGCCTCGAAGGCACCGCCGAGGGCGAGCACCTCGTCGAGCTCCGCCTGGGCGCCGTCGATCAGCTCGTTGGTCTTGGCCTCGACCACGTGGGAGCCGGCGAAGATGTCGTCGTACTCGAGCAGGTCGGTCTCGAACGCCAGGACCTGCTGGATGCGCAGGGCCCACTGCTGGTCCCACGGCCGCGGCAGGCCGAGCGCCTCGTTCCACGCCGGGAGCTGGAGGGAGCGGGCCCGGGCGTCCTTGGACAGGGTCACGCCGAGCGCCTCGAGCACGATGCGCTGCACGTTGTTCTCGGGCTGGGCCTCGGTGAGCCCCAGGCTGTTGACCTGCACGCCGTAGCGGAACCGCCGGGCCTTGGCGTCGGTGATGCCGTAGCGCTCCAGGCAGATGCGGTCCCACATCTGGGTGAAGGCCCGCATCG
>CAZCVS010000591.1:0-1653 GCA_964501845.1 uncultured Iamiaceae bacterium | reverse complement strand
AAAAAGTGCTGGTAGAAGCGCAGCCAGCACGTGTGCTGGCTGGTGGTGTCGGAGGGGCGACTGAAGCCCTTACCCCCACGCGGAGGTGGCTCCCTGGTGCTGGCGTCCTCGGAGTGGGACCTGCGCTAGGGCGGACAGCCGCGTCGACCTTCGAGCGTGGGACCGCGGCCGTGCCCCGTCATGTGATGGGAATTCGATGGTGATGCTCAGTGTGTTCAGCCTGGATCCACCGGTTGGCGCCAGAGGAGACCGGGCCTGCCCGCAGGTGTGGCGAGGACACGGTGGGCGCTCAGGTGGAGGATCGCGCAGTCGGGATCGTCGGGCCCCGAGGGCCAGATCATCGCCGGGTCGAACCCGACGGGTGCCGGCGTGGCGGCGATCTGCTCCCAAGCCGCGGGCACCTGGCCGGGTGCCACCCAACTCGCCCGAGCGTCGATCGCGACGGTGTCGTGGTGGGGGTCCCAGTAGAAGCAGGAGACGACCGGGTTGACGGCCAGGTGGGCGAGCTTGAGGGGCGTGCGCCTCGATGTCACCAGCGCCGTGGGACCGGTGTCGTCCCAGGACCAGACCGGGTGCATGAGCCGGGAGCGTGGTTCCCCGTCCGCTCCCACCGTGGTCGCGGTGGCCCAGACGATCCGCTCGACGATCGGTTGGGCTGCAGCGATGACGTCTTCGAGAGGCGCTGGCGAAGAAGGCATTGCACAACCGTAGTTGTGCACCAGCAGATGCACAACAGAGGTTGTGTACTCTCCCCGTGTGTCGGAGAACCCTCCAGTCGACGTGGGCGACGACCTGGTCACCCTGCTGCAGGCCAACAGCGCCGCGTTGGGCGACGCCGTGCTCACCAGGGTGAGAGCAGAGGTAGGAGCCGACGTCCGCTACAACGACGGCTACGTCTTCCAGCACCTGCTCGTGGGACCCCGCACGGTCACCCAACTGGCGGACCTCCTCGGCGTCAGCCAACAGGCCGCTTCCAAGCAGGTCGCAGACCTGGTCCGCCGGGACCTCGCGACCAAGCATCGATCCGTCGACGACGCCCGGGCCTGGCAGGTCGAGCTCAGCCGGCGGGGCCTGCGCTGCGTGGAGTCCGCACGGCGGGCACGCGCCGAGATCCGAGCCGAGTGCGAGGACGTCCTGGGCCGGCGCCGCTGCATCGCGCTCCTCGAGGCGCTGCGCGACCTCGGCGAGCACCACGACGCGCTGGCGACGCTGATGGCCCGCCGCCTCAAGCCCGAGCCGAACCGGTGACGGCGATGTCGCACATCGAGCTGAGCGTCGCGCTGGGTGACATCACCGTGTTGGACGTCGATGCCGTCGTGAACGCCGCCAACCCCTCGCTGCTGGGTGGAGGCGGTGTGGACGGTGCCATCCACCGGGCCGCCGGCCCCGAGCTAGTTCGGCACTGCCGGATGCTCGGCGGGTGCGAGACCGGCGCCCTCAAGGTCGATGACACCCTCCTCATGGCCTCCGACGACCCCACCGGCGGGTTCGAGGGCAACAAGGGCACCTACGTCAGCCTCACCGTCGACAGCATCGAGGACGCCGATCGCATCTACGCCGCCCTGGCCGAGGGCGGCGAGGAGCAGATGCCCATCGGCGAGTGACGGCGGTCGTGAGATTGTCCCCGTAGGCGGCCGGTAGGAGTCCCCAGGG
>CAZCVS010000590.1:0-1669 GCA_964501845.1 uncultured Iamiaceae bacterium | reverse complement strand
AGACGGTCCGGGTGGTGGTCCCCGAGTTCGACGTGCACGACTCCATGACCATCGATCCCGCCCTCATCGCCATCTCCATCGACCACGGCTGGCTGCGCGCCGCGGACCTGCTGCTGGAGCTGTCCGCCGAGGCCCAGGAGCTCACTCGCGACCTCACCGAGGTCCGCATCGACCTGCGCCGCCTCGATGGCCACCTGACGACGCTCTTCGGCGGCGATGCCGCGGGCCGGCCCAGCCCCGTACTGGTCACCGGGGGCACCGCCAAGACGCCCGACGAGCACCCCGGGCCCGACACCCCTGTCCCCGACATCAGCGGCGACGACGAGCCGGTCGAACCCGTAGAGCCCGTCGACCCTGCCATCGAGACCGAGCGCCAGCGCCGGGCCCTCACCGCCCGCCTGCGCCAGCTGGTGCAGGCCCGCGAGGACCTGGGCGCTCCCCTGCCCCCGTCGCTCGCCGCCTGGCTCGCCGCGCCCGAACCGGACCCGGTGCCAGACCCCACCTCCCAGCAGCCTCCGGCTTCTGCTCCGTCGGATGCGCCTGCGTCGGATCCGGCAGATCCTGCCGCCGTCTGAGGCGCTTCAGCCCTCGGCGGGACGGATGGTCTGGGCGATGGCGTCGACCAGACCGGCGTCGACCATCTCGGTGGCGACCTTCACCGCGTTGACGATGGCGGTGTCGTTCGAGGAGCCGTGGCTGATGATGCACACGCCGTTGAGGCCCAGGAGCATGGCGCCGCCGGTGTTGTTCGGGTCCAGCTGGGCGTAGAGCGGCAGCAGGGCCGGAAACAGGACGTCGCCGGCCGCCTTCGTCTCATCACTCGTGTTGAACGTGCCCAAGATGGCGTTGACGAGCGAGCGCATGGAGCCTTCGAGCGTCTTGAGCACGACGTTGCCGGTGAAGCCGTCGGTCACGATCACGTCGACGTCGGGCGACATGATGTCGCGTCCCTCGACGTTCCCCACGAACGTGCCGCCGCAGGACTCGGTCCACTCGCCGGTGGCGAGCAGCGCATGGGTCTCCTTCACCAGCGGGCTGCCCTTGGTGGGCTCCTCGCCGATGGAGAGCAGCCCGACCTTGGGGCTCTCGATGCCGTAGCGGGTGCGGGCGAAGGTGGCACCCATCTGGGCGAACTGCACGAGCCACTCGGGCGAGCACTCGGCGTTGGCGCCGGCGTCGAGGAGCACCGTGGGGTTGCCGCCCGCCGGGTTCGGGATCGGCGTGGCGATGGCCGGTCGCAAGACACCGGGCAGGCGCTTCATGCGCAAGAGCGCCGAGCCCATGGTGGCGCCCGTGTTGCCGGCCGAGACCATGGCGCACGCCTTGCCGTCGCGCACCGCCTCGGCGGCGCGGACGAGCGACGAGTCCTTCATGGTCCGGACGCTCTTGCCCGGATCGGCGTCCATGGCGATGACCTCGGACGCGGGCAGGACCCCGATCCCACCGGTATCGGTCAAGTCCTCGGGCCGTCCCACCAGGACGACGGGAACGCCGAGCTCGTCACGGGCGCGGATGGCCCCGGCGACGATCTCGGCCGGGGCCTTGTCTCCGCCCATCGCATCGACGGCGACGGGCAGGCGATCAGTCGATGTCACGGCAGTCAGCCTGACGTGGGTCAGTCGACCTCGATGGCCTGGCGGCCGTGGTACCAGCCGCAGTTGCCGCACAC
>CAZCVS010000589.1:0-1674 GCA_964501845.1 uncultured Iamiaceae bacterium | reverse complement strand
GGTGGCCAAGCTGCTCGAGGCCGAGCGCATCGGCATCGAGGTCAACGAGGACACCGGCTTCCAGTTCCAGCCCGAGCAGTCCACCAGCGCCATCATCTGCCACCACCCCAAGGCCAAGTACTTCGTCGCCTAGGGCAGGGTGCGGCATCGGCACCGACGAGGACCGGTAGGTTCAGGGACCAGTGAGCGACGTCCCTCCCCCGGCCCAGCGGACCTGTGAGTGGTGCGGAAGCCCCATGACCCACGACGGCCGCGCCGTCTGCCCCTCCTGCGGCCGCCTCGCCAGCCGCCTCGCGGCAATGGACGCACCGCCGGCAGCTGCCCCTCCTCCACCGCCGCCGACGCCGGCCCCACCGGAGCCGGCCCCGACACCACCACCCCCGGCACCACCCCCGACACCACCACCACCGACGCCGACGCCGACGGCACCAGCCGCGAGCGGGGCGGCGCCCGCTCCCCGACCTCCTGCACCCACCGCGACCGGACCCGGCCCGGTTGCTCCCGGTGACCGTTGGCCGGCCCCTGCCCCGCTGCCGCCCGAGGAGGAGTCCCCTCCTTGGTGGCGGCTCGTCGTGCCGGCCGCCGCCATCGTGCTGGTGGTGGTCATCGGGGCGGTGCTGCTCCTGGGACGCGGCGACGACGGCACCGAGACCGCCGCGCCGGACACCAGCTCGGTCGACATCAGCAACCTCGACGACCCTGCCACCACGCCGCCCACGACGACCGCGGCGGCGACGTCGACGACGCTGGTCACCGCCGACGGCCGAGTCCTCGTGGCCTCGGCGTCCGGCATCGAGTGGTCCATGGGCGCGGCGCCCGAGGTCGACGACATCGTGTCGGACGAGTCGCCAGACCCCGTGGGCCAGCTGTGGCAGGCCCACGTCGATGAGGCGACCACCGAGGTGGTCGAGATCACCGACCTCGGCGGCGAGGCGTTCGACGCTGCCGCCGCCGTCGCCGCCATCACCTCGCCCTTCGATGCCGAGCTGGCGGACCTCGAGGCGTCCCACATCGCCGAAGCGCCTGGGCAGACCGCCAGCTTCACCGGCTCGCTCGACGGCCGGCCCGTCGTCGGCTACGTGGTCACCGCCCAGGTCGGAGACCAGAGCCTCACCGTCATGACCTTCCGAGACGGCGACGACCTCGACGGCCTCTACCTCGACTTCCTCGACCTGCCGGCCACGTTCGTCCTGCCCTGAGCACGCCTCGCGGCGCGGGCGCGATCACGACCAGCGGCTACTGGACCCAGGTGGCCCCGTTGGCCTGGAGGTGGGCGAGGGCGGCGCGGGCGTCGCGGCCGCGGGCCAGGCGGAACGCCTCCTCGTCGATCACCATCACCCACAGGTAGGTGACCGGCTCGCCGCGCCGGCGCAGGCCCTGGAGGTCGGGCATCGGGTAGCGGTTGCCGGCAGGGGGGTTCGCCGTCAGCAGCACCGCCGCCTTGTCGGCGCCGAAGGCCGGGTAGTTGCCCGGTGATCCGCCGATCGTGTGGCCCTCGCCCAGCCACGTGCAGCGGCCGAACGGGATGGTGGCGAGCGAGCTGAGCAGCTCGGCACCGGCTTGGTCGGGCATCGACCGGGCGATGGCGAGCTCGATGCGCCCCGCCCGCTCCGGCTCGTCGACGTACTGCTCCACCCCGGCCATCCGCTGGGCGGACAGCCCGGTGGTGGCGGT
>CAZCVS010000588.1:0-1675 GCA_964501845.1 uncultured Iamiaceae bacterium | reverse complement strand
GCCGTCAGCAAGGGCAAGGGCTTCGCCGGCGTCATGAAGCGCCACGGCTTCGCCGGCCAGCGCGCCAGCCACGGTGCCCACCGGGTCCACCGTGCGCCGGGCGCCATCGGCCAGTGCGCCACGCCGGCCCGGGTGTTCAAGGGCCAGCGCATGGCCGGTCGCATGGGCGGCGACAAGGTCACCACCATGAACCTCACGGTCGTGTCCGCCGACGCCGAGCGCAACCTCCTGCTCATCAAGGGTGCCGTGCCCGGCCCCAAGGGCGGCCTCGTGCTCGTCCGTGACGCCGTGAAGGGGAAGTGACCATGGTCGACGTGCTCAGCACCACCGGCAAGAAGTCCGGCTCCGTCGATCTCGACGAGACCTACTTCGGCATCGAGCCCAACGTGGCCGTGATGTCGCAGGTCGTCACCGCCCAGCTGGCCGCCCGCCGCGCCGGCACCCAGTCCACCAAGACCCGCTCCGAGGCTCGGGGCGGCGGCGCCAAGCCGTGGGCCCAGAAGGGCACCGGCCGGGCCCGGGCCGGCTCCAGCCGCTCGCCGATCTGGCGTGGTGGCGGCGTGGCCCTCGGCCCCAAGCCCCGCTCGTACGCCCAGAAGACCCCCAAGAAGATGGTGCGCCTGGCCCTGCGGTCGGCCCTGTCGGACCGGGCTGCCGAAGGCAAGGTCCTCGTGGTCGACGCCTGGGGCTGGGACGCCCCCAAGACCAAGGACGCCAAGAGCGCCCTGGCCGCGCTCGGCACCGAAGGCCGTGTGCTCGTGGTGCTGACCGACGGCGACGGCGTGGCCGCCCGCTCGTTCCGCAACCTCCCCGAGGTGCAGGTCATCAACTCCCGCGAGCTCAACGCCTACGACGTGCTGGTGAACGACTACATCGTGTTCACCCAGGACAACCTGCCCACGTCGGTCGCCTCCGCCACCACCGCCGAGGAGGCGAAGTGAAGGATCCCCGAGACGTCATCATCGCTCCGGTCGTGTCCGAGAAGAGCTACGCCCTGATCGAGCAGAACGTGTACACGTTCGTCGTCCACAACGACGCCGCCAAGCCCGAGATCCGCAACGCCATCGAGGAGATCTTCGGGGTGAAGGTCACCAAGGTGAACACGCTCAACCGCAAGGGCAAGACGGTGCGCAACCGCCGGACCGGCAAGGTCGGCACCCGCCCCTCCCGCAAGCGGGCCATCGTCACCCTCGCCGAGGGTGACTCCATCGACCTCTTCAAGGAGGCCTGATCGCCATGGCGCTCCGCAAGCGCAAGCCCACCAGCCCGGGCCGTCGGTTCCAGACGGTCTCGGACTTCAAGGAGATCACCAAGACCACGCCCGAGAAGTCGCTCCTCGTCTCGAAGAGCAACACGGGCGGTCGCAACTCCTACGGTCGCAAGACCGCCCGCCACAAGGGCGGCGGCCACAAGCAGGCCTACCGCCTGGTCGACTTCCGTCGCACCAAGGACGGCGTGCCGGCCATCGTCGCCGCCATCGAGTACGACCCCAACCGCAACTGCCGCATCGCGCTGCTCCACTACCTCGATGGTGAGAAGCGCTACATCCTCGCCCCACGCAACGTCGTGGTCGGCGATCGGCTGCAGAGCGGTCAGGGCTCCGAGATCCGTCCCGGCAACGCCCTGCCGATGCGCTACATCCCCGTCGGCACCACGGTGCACAACGTCGAGCTCA
>CAZCVS010000587.1:0-1693 GCA_964501845.1 uncultured Iamiaceae bacterium | reverse complement strand
CAAGCTGTTCGACCTCGGCACGCTCGTCCAGGCCGCCCCGTCGCTGGCCGGTCTCACCGCCGGCCCCGCCATCGCCGCCAACCCGTCGGACCTCGACCGTCTGGGCGTCGGCCCCGACGACCGGGTCAAGATCAGCTCCGCCCGTGGTTCGCTCACCGCCACCATCGCCCCCGATGCCTCCGTGCCGGTCGGCACCGTCGCCATGGCCGTGGGCCAGGGCGACCCGTCGCCCGCGGTGCTCATCGACGCCACCAGCGCCGTCACCGAGATCCGGGTGGAGACGCTCGCATGATGGTGCTCGCCAACGACCCGCTGCTCGCCGGTCACATCGACTGGGGCGTCGTCGCCATCGTCGTCGTCAAGGCGGCCATCACGCTGGGCATCACCCTGCTGGCCACGATGTTGATGATCTGGTTCGAGCGCAAGATCATCTCGGACCTCCAGAACCGCATCGGCCCCAACCGCGCCGGGCCCTTCGGCATCCTCCAGACCCTGGCCGACGGTCTCAAGGTCCTCCTCAAGGAGGATCTCATCCCCGACAAGTCCGACAAGTGGGTGTTCCGCCTGGCCCCCATCCTCACGATGGTCCCGGCGTTCATCGTGTTCGGCTTGATCCCCCTCGGCGGCGACTTCAGCGACGGCAACGGCGGCATCGTCCACATCTTCGGCCACGACACCACCCTCCAGCTGGCCGATCCCGGCGCCGGGGTGCTGGTCATCTTGGCCATGTCGTCGATCGCCGTGTACGGCGTCATGCTCGCCGGCTGGTCGTCGGGGTCGAAGTACCCGCTGATCGGCTCGGTCCGTGCCAGCGCCCAGATGATCTCCTACGAGGCCGCGCTCGGGCTGGCCGTCCTGGCTGTCGTGCTCACGGCCGGCACCCTCTCGGTCAACGGGATCGTCGCCTCGCAGAGCACCTGGGGCTGGAACCTCTGGGTCACCGGCCTCATCCCGTTCGTGATCTTCTGCCTGGCCGCCACCGCCGAGCTCAACCGCCCGCCGTTCGACCTCGTCGAGGCCGAGCAGGAGCTGGTCGGCAGCTTCCAGACGGAGTACTCCGGCTTCCGGTTCGCCATCTTCTACCTGGCCGAGTTCCTCAACGCTGTCACCATGGCCGCCATCATCGTGACCCTGTTCCTCGGCGGGCCCAACGGGCCCACCCCGGACTTCGGCCCGGGCTGGGCGTGGGGCTTCGTCTGGTTCTTCCTCAAGATCTTCGTGATCCTCTACGTGTTCGTCTGGACGCGGGCCTCGGTGCCCCGCGTCCGCTACGACCAGCTGATGGACCTCGGCTGGAAGCTGCTCATCCCGCTCGGGCTGGGCTGGCTCCTCCTGCTGGTCGCCATGCGCGTCGCCTCGAACGAGGGCTGGGGCATGGCCGGCATGTTGGGCACCGCGGCGGGCGGCGTCGGGGTCATGGCCGTCTGCTACGGCATGTTGCTGGCCGCCATGCGCGTCGCCCGGCGCAACCGGCAGCTCGAAGGGGTGGTCGACTGATGGGGTACCTCGGAGGCTTCAAGGTCACCTGGCTGCAGAAGGGCAAGAAGAACCGCGTCACCCGTGAGTACGCCAAGGGCGAGGGCGGCAAGCGCGACAAGCCCGAGCGCCTGCACGGCCGCCACGTCCTCAACCGCTATGAGGACGGCATGGAGAAGTGCATCGGCTGCGAGCTCTGCGCCGGTGTGTGCCCCGC
>CAZCVS010000586.1:0-1698 GCA_964501845.1 uncultured Iamiaceae bacterium | reverse complement strand
GCACGCTCCTCGTCCAGGCCGAGCACATCCCCGTCCACCTCGGCTCGATGCCCGCATCGGTGGCCGCGGCGATCGAGGCCTGGGGTGACCGGGTCGGGCCGGGCGACCAGATCATCCTCAACGACCCGTTCGCCGGCGGCACCCACCTCAACGACATCACGCTCGTCGCTCCGGTGTTCGGGGGCGGGTCGATCATCGGCTGGGTCGCCAACCGGGCCCACCACGCCGACCTCGGCGGCACCGCGCCCGGCTCCATGCCCGCCGATGCCGTCCACATCGACGAGGAAGGGCTCCGCCTCTCGCCGGTGCTCCTGACGCCGGAGGTGGCGGCGTCGATCTCGGCCGCGAGCCGGACCCCCGAGGAGCGCACCGGGGATCTCGACGCGCAGGTCGGGGCCAACCGCCTCGGCGCCGCCCGACTGGCCGAGCTCGGCATCGCCGGCGTGTCCGAGGTGGTGGCCTACGGCGAACGCCGGATGCGGGCCGCCCTCGCCGACCTGCCCGACGGCACCTGGACCTTCACCGACGTGCTCGACAGCTTCGGTCCAGCGGACCACCAGCGCACACCGACGGCCATCGTGGTGACGCTCACCATCGAGGGCGAGCACATCACCTTCGACTTCACCGGCACCGACCCGCAGCGCGAAGGCAACGTGAACGCCGTGGAGGCGGTGACGGTGAGCGCCGTCGCCTGGGCACTGCGGTCGGTGCTCGATCCGACCATCCCGGCGAACGGCGGTGCGCTCCGCAGCGTGGAGGTGATCGCCCCGCCCGGCACGGTCGTCGCCGCCGAGTACCCGGCGGCGGTCGGGGCCGGGAACGTGGAGGTGAGCCAGCGGGTCGCCGACGTTTGCCTCGGGGCCCTCGCCCAGGTGGTTCCGGACCGGGTGCCCGCGGCGTCGCAGGGAACCATGAACAACCTGCTCCTCGGCGGTGACGGCTGGGTCTCCTACGAGACCATCGCCGGCGGCCAGGGCGGCCGTCCACCACGCCCCGGGACGAACGGCGCCCCAGTCCCGGGCATGAGCGGCGTCCACACCGCCATGACCAACACGCTCAACACACCCATCGAGGCGTTCGAGCGGTCGTTCCCGGTCCGGGTCCTTCGCTACCGGCTACGACGGGGGAGCGGTGGCGCCGGCGCTGCTCCCGGCGGTGAGGGCATCGAACGGGACCTCCAGGTGCTCGAGGACGTGACGGTCAGCCTGATCACCGAGCGCCGGGTGAGCCAGCCCTGGGGTCTCGCCGATGGTTCGCCCGGAGCTGTCGGAGAGAACTGGCTGTTGCCCGGCGGAGACGATGCCCGAGCCGAGCGCCTCCCCGACAAGTGCACCCTCCGCTTGAGAGCCGGCGATGTCCTGCGGATGCTGACCCCCGGCGGCGGTGGGTGGGGCCGGCCTCCTGGGTGACCGAGGGGCGTGGAGCACGGGGGCGGGTGGCGTGTGAGGGCGAGGGCTACCCGAGGGGTTGGATCTCTCCAGGGCGCCAGGTCTTGTCGAACCAGGGTTCGAGGGGGCCGTAGAGGCGCAAGATGGTGAACCAGCCCTTGCCGGGGACGGTTCGGAGCCAGTTGGCGGCGCCGTCGGCTCGTTCGGGGCCGAAGTGGATGACGGTGTCGCCGTTGGGTTCGGTGGGGACGGGGCCGTCGGCGTTGTTGATGCTGGGCCAGGGGTTGTCGGTCTGGAGCAGGGCGCGGGT
>CAZCVS010000585.1:0-1702 GCA_964501845.1 uncultured Iamiaceae bacterium | reverse complement strand
GGGTTCCGTAGGCTGTCGGCCATGGCCGATTCCTCCCGTCGCTTCGAAGTCGTGTCTCCGTTCGGGCCCGCCGGAGACCAGCCCAAGGCCATCGCCCAGCTGGTCGAGGGCATCCAGGGCGGTGAGCGGTTCCAGACGCTCCAGGGCATCACGGGCTCGGGCAAGAGCGCCACCATCGCCTGGGCGATCGAGCAGTACCAGCGGCCCACGCTCGTGCTCGCACCCAACAAGTCGCTGGCGGCCCAGCTCGCCAGCGAGTTCCGGGAGTTCTTCCCGAACAACCGGGTCGAGTACTTCGTGAGCTACTACGACTACTACCAGCCCGAGGCGTACATGGCGTCGTCGGACACCTACATCGAGAAGGACTCGTCGGTGAACGACGAGATCGACCGGCTGCGCCACTCGACCACCGCGTCGCTGCTCACCCGGCGCGATGTCATCGTGGTCGCGTCGGTCTCGTGCATCTACGGCCTGGGTTCGCCCGAGGAGTACCGCGACCACACGCTCATCATCCACAAGGGCGAGGAGATCGACCAGCGCCAGGCGCTCAAGAAGCTGGTCGACCTCCAGTACGACCGCAACGACATGAACCTGGTGCGGGGCAAGTTCCGCGTCCGGGGCGACACCATCGAGGTCCACCCCGCGTACGACGAGACGGCGGTGCGCATCGAGCTGTTCGGCGACGAGATCGAGCGCATCTTGGTGGTCGACCCGCTCACCGGGGAGACGGTCCGCGAGGAGGAGCAGTTCGCCTTCTTCCCGGCCACCCACTACGTCGCCGGCGACGAGCGGATGCAGGCGGCCATCGGGCGCATCGAAAAGGAGCTCCAGGAGCGGCTGGCGCAGTTCGAGAAGGAGGGCAAGCTGCTCGAGGCTCAGCGCCTCCGGATGCGCACCCAGTACGACCTCGAGATGATGCAGGAGCTGGGCTACTGCAACGGGATCGAGAACTACTCCGCGCCCATCGACGGCCGCGGCCCCGGGGAGCCGCCCGGCACGCTGCTGAACTTCTTCCCCAAGGACTTCGTCGTCGTCATGGACGAGAGCCACCAGTCGGTGCCCCAGCTCCACGGGCAGTACGAGGGCGACCGCTCCCGCAAGGAGCAGCTGATCGAGCACGGCTTCCGGCTTCCGTCTGCGGCCGACAACCGGCCGCTGCGCTTCGAGGAGGTGATGGACACGGTCGGCCAGGTGATCTTCGTGTCGGCGACCCCCGGCCCTTACGAGCGGGAGATCTCCACCAACATCGTGGAGCAGGTGGTGCGGCCCACCGGCCTGGTCGATCCGGAGATCATCGTGAAGCCCACCAAGGGCCAGATCGACGACCTCATCGAGAACATCAACGAGCGGGTCACCAAGGGCGACCGCGTCCTCGTCACCACCCTCACCAAGAAGATGTCCGAGGACCTCACGGACTACCTCCTGGAGCTGGGGGTCAAGGTCCGCTACCTCCACTCGGAGGTCGACACGATCCAGCGCATCGAGATCCTGCGGGACCTGCGCATGGGAGAGTTCGACGTCCTCGTCGGCATCAACCTCCTGCGCGAGGGCCTGGACCTGCCCGAGGTCTCGCTCGTCGCCATCCTCGACGCGGACAAGGAGGGGTTCCTGCGCTCGGAGACGTCGCTCATCCAGACCATCGGCCGAGCGGCCCGCAACGTCGAGGGCCAGGTGATCATGTACGCCGACCAGGTCACCCCGT
>CAZCVS010000584.1:0-1702 GCA_964501845.1 uncultured Iamiaceae bacterium | reverse complement strand
GGTCGGGTCGGTCACGGAGCCGGCGGGGTCGGCGCCGCCGCTTCGGCCACCGCAGCGAGGGCGTCGTCCCAGCGCAGCCCTTCGGCGATCTGGCGGCGGTAGCGGATGACGCGGGCGGGCATGTTGACGGTGAGTGCCCCCACGACCCGACCATCTCGCCCGTAGAGGGCGCAGAACTTCTTGTCGGCGAGGGACCCGGCCACGATCTCGATCTCGTCGGTGGGGCGGACCCGACCAGCCAGCTGGATCTTGCGGTCGTACTGATCGCTCCAGAAGAACGGCACCGGGCCGAACGGCTCGCCCGGTCCGTCGCCGGCGAGCAGCCGCCGCGCCGCGTGCGCGCCCATGTCGAGGGCGTGCTCCCAGTGCTCGACCCGCATGACCTCGCCGAAGAGCGGGTTGGGCCAGCGGGCTACGTCGCCGCACGCCACCACCCCGGGGGCCGCCAGCGTGGTCTCGTCGCAGAGCACCCCGTCCTCGATCAGCAGCCCGCTCTCGTGCAGCCACCCGGTGTTGGGGGTGACACCGATGCCCACCACCACCAGGTCGGCCTCGACGGTGGAGCCATCGGTGAGCGCCACCGCCAGCGGCACCTCGGACCCGCCCTCGGTGATGGCGGAGACCCCGGTGCCGAGGCGGAGGTCCACGCCGTGCTCGCGGTGGAGGTCGGCCACGACCTCGCCCATCGCGGGCCCGAGCACGCGGGCCAGGGGCGCGGCGAGCGGCTCGACCATGGTGACCTCCGCTCCTCGCTCGCGGCACGAGGCGGCCACCTCCGCCCCGATGAAGCCGGCCCCGACCACCAGCACCCGCGTGGCACCGGCGTCGAGCGCGTCGCGCACCGCGAGAGCGTCGTCGAGGGTGCGCAGGGCGTGGACGCCCGCCAGGCCCTCGGTGCCGGGGATGTGGCGGGGAGCGGCACCGCTGGCGATCACGAGGCCGTCGAAGGGCAGCACCCGGCCGTCGGCCAGTGCCACCCTCCGCTGCTCCAGGTCCAGTCCGGTGGCTGCTACGCCCCGCTCCCACGTGAGGCCGAGGGCCTGGTTCTGCCCCGCGGGGAGGGCGACGCGGTCCCCGTCCCAGTCGCCGCGCAGGACCTGCTTGGACAGCGGCGGCCGGTCGTAGGGAGCGCGGGCCTCGTCACCAACCAGCGTGATGGAGCCGGCGAAGCCGTCGGCCCGGAGCGTCTCCGCGGCGCGCAGACCGGCCAGCGAGGCGCCGACGATGACGATGCGTTCGAGCGAGTCCATGGATCCGACCTGGAGGCGGCTGCCGGGGCGCGACCCACGTCGCTCCGGGCGTCAGCCTTCGATGGTGATGGCCTGCTTGGGGCAGCGGGCGGCGGCCTCGACGACCTGCGGGCGCAGGGCCTCGTCGGGCTCCTCCTGGAGGACGTACAAGAAGTCGTCGTCGCGGACCTCGAAGACCTCCGGCGCGATGCCCATGCAGACCGCATTGCTCTCGCACAGATCGAAGTCGACAACCACTCGCATGACGCCCTCCTGAGGCTCAGGCCGTTCCTGGTCGAAACGTAGCCGCTTGGCCGGGCACCGGGCGCCTGCCGACCGGGGCGAGGTGCCCCGGACGCGACGACAGCGGCCCGAAGGCCGCTGTCGTCCCGGGGTGGAGGTGAGGGGAATTGAACCCCTGGCCTCCTCGATGCGACCGAGGCGCTCTACCAACTGAGCTACACCCCCGAAAC
>CAZCVS010000583.1:0-1702 GCA_964501845.1 uncultured Iamiaceae bacterium | reverse complement strand
GTGTGGACGTCGCTCGCCCAGACCTTCTGGCCGTTCACGATCCACTCGTCGCCGTCGCGCACCGCCTTGCAGGTCAGCCCGGCGAGGTCCGAGCCGGCGCCCGGCTCGCTGAAGAGCTGGCACCAGGCCTTCTGGCCGGTGACGATGTCGCGGACCATCACGTCGATCTGCTCTTGGGTGCCGTGGTCGGCGATGGTCGGTGCGGCGAGCAGCAGTCCCAGGCCGGCAGGGGCACCCAGTGCGCCGTACGCGGTGATGGCCTTCTGCACCTGCACACCGACGCTGCGGGCGACGCCCTTGCCGTACGCGTTCGTCGGCAGGGTCGGGGCCGCCCAACCGGACAGCCCGAGGCGCTCCCACCACTGGGCCACGGTGAGGTCCGGATCCCAGTTGTCATCGAGCCAGGCGTGGAGCTCCTCGAGGGTGCCCTCGCTGGTGTCGGTGGCGTCGAGCGTGTCGGTCATCGGTGCTTCCCCTGGTGTCTGGCGCCCGTCAGCGCCCGTGCCGGAACGGTACTTGACCGCTGGGTCAAGTTTCCATCCGGCCCCGAGCATCAGGCGTCGACCTGTGCCGCCGCGGCGATGGCGATCGCGGCCGCGGCAACAGCCGCGCCGTAGCGGTCGCCGGGATGGTCGCCCAGGCGGGCGAGGGGGCCGGAGATCCCCACCGCGGCGACCAGGCGACCGTCCACCACGACCGGGGCGCTGACCGAGGACACACCGGGGGCGCGCTCTCCGACGCTCGCCGTCCACGGCCGGCCGTCGTCCTCCCCGCCGCCGGCGGCGAGGATGCGTCCGGCCGACCCGAGGCCGAGGGGCAGCCGCGACCCCTGCGGGACGATCGTGCGCAGCTCGTGGGGCGACTCGAGCGAGACGACGCACACCCGGTGGTCGCCGTCTCGCCGGTACAGCTGGACGCTCTCGCCGGTGGCAGTGCGCAGGTCCTCGAGCGCCGGTCGGGCCGCCTCGGCCAGCGGCCAGTCTTCGGCTGCGGCTCGGCCCAGACCGATCAGCCGGACCCCCAGGAGGTAGCGCCCGTCGGGATCGCGCCGCAGGAGACCGTGCACCTCCAGCGCCGCCGCCAGACGGTGCGCCGTCGCCTTGGGGAGGCCGGTGGCGTCGACCAGCTCGCCGAGCGTGCAGGCACCCGCCGACTCGGCCACCGCGTCGAGGACGCGAACGGACTTGTCCAGCACGCCCACACCGCTTAGGGTCTGTTCCATCAGTTGACATTGTTGTCTCAGATGTTGAGACAACGCAAGTCGGATACCGGAACCGAAGCGAACCGAGCGAGCACGATGACTGCACCCAAGACCCTGAGCCAGAAGGTCTGGGACGCCCACGTGGTGTCCCAATCGCCAGGAGAGCCCGACCTGCTCTTCATCGACCTCCACCTCGTCCACGAGGTCACCAGCCCCCAGGCGTTCGACGGCCTCCGCCTCGCAGGGCGCGGCGTCCGCCACCCCGAGCTCACCATCGCCACCGAGGACCACAACGTCCCGACCGAGAACACCAACCTCGAGATCGCCGACCCGGTCTCCCGCAAGCAGGTCCAGACGCTCCGCAACAACTGCGCCGAGTTCGGCATCACCCTGCACCCGATGAACACGCCCGGCCAGGGCATCGTCCACATCATCGGTCCGGAACAAGGTCTCACCCTGCCGGGCATGACCATCGTCTGCGGCGACTCCCACACGTCCACC
>CAZCVS010000582.1:0-1705 GCA_964501845.1 uncultured Iamiaceae bacterium | reverse complement strand
GGCCCCGCCGGCCTCGTCTTCCACAGACCCGACGGCACCACCATCGACCCACCCCGCTACGGCAACGCCGCCTGAGCATCGCCCTGCCCGACCGGCCACCACCCCACCGGTCCGGCCAACCGCCCGGCCGCAGTCGACACTCACACCATTGACCGCCAACCACCAAGGACCCGCCCGCAACCCGAGCGGGTCCTTGGCGCGCCCGTGCTCTGCCGGGTCGTGACGGTTGGGGAGGGGCCGTCGGCGCGAGGCTTGGACCGTAGGTGGCGTGAAGCGGTCGAGGGCGGTGGCGGTGGAACGTGCGGTGCTAGCGGATCTCGGAGCAGTCGACGACCCGTACGCCGAGGGCCTGCTCCGACCCGTCGATGCGGTCAACGCGCACAAGTCCCTGGTGACGGCGACCACGGAGAGCTGAGGGTCAGCGGGTGGCGGTGAGGGCCTGCTCGACGATGTCGAGGCCTTCGTGGAGGAGGTCCTCGCCGATGACCAGGGGCGGGAGGAAGCGGATCACGTTGCCGTAGGTGCCGGCGGAGAGGGTGACGACGCCTTGGGCGTGGCAGGTGGCGAGGACGGCCTTCACCCGGTCGGGGTCGGGGCGGGTGGTGCCCGGTTCGACCAGCTCGATGGCCTGCATCAGGCCCCGGCCCCGGACGTCGCCGATGCCGGGGTCGTCGGACGCCATGGTGTCGAGGCGGGCGCGCAGGACGGCGCCGAGGCTTTGGGCGTCGGCGATGAGGCCGCCGTGCTCGAGCATCTCGATGGTGGCGAGGGCGGCGGCGCAGGCGACGGGGTTGCCGCCGTAGGTGCCGCCGAGGCCGCCGACGTGGACCGCATCCATGACCTCGGCCCGGCCGGTGACCGCGGCGAGCGGGAGGCCGCCCGCGATGCCCTTGGCCGTGGTGATGAGGTCGGGGACGACGCCCTCGTGCTCGCAGGCGAACCACTGGCCGGTGCGGCCGAAGCCGGTCTGGATCTCGTCGGCGATGAACAGGATCCCGTTGTCGGTGCAGAACTTCGACAGGGCGGGCAGGTAGCCCGCACCCGGCACGATGAACCCACCCTCGCCCTGGATGGGCTCGATGAGGATGGCGGCGACCTTGTCGGCGCCGATGGTGGTGTGGATGTCTGAGATCACCTCGGCAGCAGCCTCGGGCCCGGAGGCGTCGGGACCGCCGGGCCAGCGGTAGGGGTACGCCATCGGCACCCGGTAGATGTCACCGGCGAAGGGCCCGAACCCGGTCTTGTACGGCATCGACTTGGCGGTGAGGGCCATCGTGAGGTTGGTGCGCCCGTGGTAGGCGTGCTCCATCACGACGATGGCGGTGCGGCCCGTGGCGTGACGGGCGATCTTCACCGCGTTCTCGACGGCCTCGGCGCCCGAGTTGAACAGCGCCGACTTCTTGAGGTGGGTGCCGGGGGTCAGCCGGTTCAGCTGCTCGCAGACCGATACGTACCCGGCGTAGGGCGTGATCATGAAGCAGGTGTGGGTGAACGCCGCCGCCTGGGTGGCCACCGCCTCGGCCACGGCCGGGGCGGCGTTGCCGACGTTGACCACCGCGATGCCCGAGCCGAGGTCGATCAGGGAGTTGCCGTCGGAGTCGACGATGACGCCGCCGCCGGCGGCGACCACCTCGATGGGCAGGGTGCTGCCGATGCCCGAGGCCACCGCGGCGGTGCGGCGCTCGTGCAGGGCGCGGGCCTTGGG
>CAZCVS010000581.1:0-1709 GCA_964501845.1 uncultured Iamiaceae bacterium | reverse complement strand
AGCTCTTGGTCGCGGACGTTGTCGACCTCGTAGCCGTCGAGCTGCCGCAGCGAAGCGCGAACGGTGGCCTTCTCGTCGGCGCTGGAGAGGACCGTCCAGAGACCGACGCCGACGGCGAGGGCGAGGAGACCGAGTGCGAGCGGGAGCATGGGAGCCTCAGATCTTGATGTTGATGATCTTCTTCATCCAGGCGAACCCGATGAGAAGGGAGATGAGCGAGAGGGCGAGCAGCACGTGGCCCATGGTCGTGGAGCCGAGCGGCGCCATGTACACCGGGTTCGACATCCACATGAAGGCACCGAGCCCGACGGGCAGGAGGCCGAGGATGATGGCGGAGATCTTCCCCTCCGCGGTGAGGGCGGCGATGTCTCGGCGCAGGCGCTCGCGGTGGACCATGGTGTCGGCCACGGTGAGCAGGAGCTCGGACAGGTTGCCGCCCACCTCCCGCTGGATGCGGATGGCCATGACCGCCCAGGCGAAGTCGGCGCTGCCCATGCGGTCGGCCACAGCGTCCATGGCGTCTTCGATCTCTCGACCGAGACGGGCCTCGGTGATGACCCGGCGCAGCTCCTGGCCCATGGGGTCGGCGACCTCCTTGGAGACGGCCTCGACCCCCTGGAGGAGCGAGTAGCCGGCACGCAGCGAGCCCGACAGCAGGTTCAAGGTGTCGGGCAGGGCGGTCTGGAACTTCTTGCCCCGCTGTCCGGCCAGGAAGTTCACGACGGCCGGCGGCACCAAGAGGGTGAGCACCAAGATGATCAGACCCATCGAGAACCCGCCCAGGACGAGGGCGAGCAACGAGACGAGCAGGGCGCCGGCGGCGTAGAAGAACAGCGCTTCGGCGGCACGAAGGGGAAGGTCGGCCCGCTCGAGCGCTCGTTCGACCTTCACCAGGAAGCCCTGGCGCTCGGCGAACTCCTCGGTGAGCTCGACGGCCCGCTGGAGCAGGGCGGTCTGGGCCAGGGCACCATCCACCTCATCGGCGGGGATCGGGCCCTCGGAGTACGGACGGAGCACGGCGTTGAGGCTCTCGTCGGCGCTGGAGGCCAACGAGGCGATGGCGTAGGCACCGAGGCCGACGGCCAGGCCGACGAGGGCGAGGCCCACGGCCCCGCCGAGGCGGCCCCGGAGCCAATCGGGCCCGAAGCCCGTGGACGGCTTCACGACCTCGGCCGTGGCTGCGCCCTGCACGCTGGCTCCGGCGACGTAGGACGCCTGGCGCTCCAGGTTGCCGACGCTGACGGTCACATCGACCTGGCCCTGCGTGGCGCTCGAGGCGTAGGTGGCGACGTACTGGCTCTGCATCGTCGCGGCGAGGTCCGCGAACGCCTGCTGTGTGCCCTTGCCCTTCGACGCCTTGAAGCTGGCGCCACCGGTGCGGTCCATGATCGAACCGATGTTGACCTCGTCGGTGCCGCCGGCGTGGTCGAGCTCGATGGCGAAGAAGGCGGCGTCGGAGGCCACCACCGCGGCGCGGGCGGCGTCGACGTTCGTCTTCTTCGAGGCATCGTCTTGGCCGTCGGTGATCAACACGATGTTCGGCTGGAGATCCGATGGCGTGTCGAGGAGCTGGGTGGCCTTGCGGACACCGTCCCAGGCTGCGCCCTTGCCGTCACGAGGCGCGGCCAGGCCGTCGATCGCCTCCTCGAGCTGGTCCGCGTTGTCGGTGAAGCCGGTCTCGAGGACCACGGCGTCGTTGAAGCTGACGA
>CAZCVS010000580.1:0-1721 GCA_964501845.1 uncultured Iamiaceae bacterium | reverse complement strand
TCGTCGACCGAGGCCGCGGCCAGCTTCGCCAGCGCCGCCACATCGTCGAGCAGCCCGACCAGACCGCCTGCCATCGCTCATCCTCGTCCGTCGGTCAGATCGGCCGACCCTACCTGCGGCCTCAGACCCCCCGGGAGTCCGTCAGGGTCAGGTCGAGCGGCCGAGGATCGGGTCGAGGTGGTCGAGCACGGCGTCGACGAGCTCGGCCGGTGAGGACCCCGCAGTCGGCAGGTGCAGGTCCGGTGCGAGCGGGGGCTCGTAGGGCGAGTCGATGCCGGTGAAGTGGGCGATCTCGCCTCGGCGAGCCCGGGCGTAGAGCCCCTTCGGGTCGCGCTCCTCGGCCAGGGCCAGCGGGGTGTCGACGAAGGCCTCGACGAACCGGTCGGGGCCGACGATCTCGCGGGCCAGGTCGCGCTCGGCCCGGAACGGCGAGATGAACGACACCAGCACGACGAGGCCGGCGTCGGCCATCAGGGCGGCCACCTCGGCCACCCGCCGGATGTTCTCGACCCGGTCGGCGTCGGTGAACCCGAGGTCGTGGTTGAGCCCGTGGCGCACGTTGTCGCCGTCGAGCAGGAACGTGTGGACGCCCGAGGCGTGGAGCCGGCGCTCGGTCAGGTTGGCGATGGTGGACTTGCCCGCCCCGGAGAGCCCGGTGAACCACACGACCGCCGGCCGGTGCCCCTTGAGGCCAGCGCGCGCCTCGGGGGTCACGTCGATCTCCTGCCACCCGATGTTCTTCGAGCGGCGCAGCGCGAAGTGGAGGAGCCCGGCGCCGACCGTGGCGTTGGTGACCCGGTCGATGATGACGAAGCCGCCGAGGTCGCGGTTGTCGGTGTAGGGGTCGAACACGGTCGGGCGGTCGGTGGCGAGGGCGCACACGCCGATCTCGTTGAGGTGGAGCGTCCGGGCCGGACGCTGCTCCAGGGTGTTGACGTCGACCGTGTACTTGGGAGCCGAGAAGGTCACGCCGACGGTCTGGGTCCCGAGCTTCATGAGGTACGGGCGGCCGGGCAGCATCTCGTCGTCGGCCATCCACACGACGTGGGCCTCGAACTGGTCGGCGGCATCGGCGGGAGCATCGTCGGCGCAGAGCACGTCGCCCCGGCTCACGTCGATCTCGTCGCTGAGCACGAGGGTCACCGACTGGCCGGCCCGGGCCTCGGGCAGGTCGCCGTCGTAGGTGACGATGCGGGCGACGGTGCTGGTGCGACCCGACGGCAGGGCGCGCACGGTGTCACCGGGACGCACCCGCCCGCCGGCGATCTGGCCGCTGAACCCGCGGAAGTCGAGGTCGGGACGGTTCACCCACTGGACGGGGAACCGGAAGGGGCCGGCGGCGACCTCGTCATCGATGTCGACCGTCTCGAGGTGCTCGATGAGGGTGGGCCCGCCGTACCACGGGGTGTTCGGGCTGGGCTCGACGATGTTGTCGCCGCGCAGCGCGGACAGCGGGATGCAGGTGATCTGGCTGATGCCCAGCTGGGCGGCGAAGGCGCGGTAGTCGGCCTCGATCGCATCGAACGTCGCCTGGTCGTAGTCGACGAGGTCGAGCTTGTTGATGGCGACCACCACCCGGTCGATGCCGAGGAGCGAGACGAGGTAGCTGTGCCGGCGGGTCTGGGTCAGCACCCCCTTGCGGGCGTCGACGAGGATGACGGCGAGGTCGGCGGTCGAGGCGCCCGTCACCATGTTGCGGGTGTACTGCTCGTGCCCGGGCG
>CAZCVS010000579.1:0-1723 GCA_964501845.1 uncultured Iamiaceae bacterium | reverse complement strand
GCACGCCCATCGGGTCGACGTTCTCGATCGAGCAGATGATCACGCAGTTGTCGGCGTTGTCCCGCATGACCTCCAGCTCGTACTCCTTCCACCCCGCGATGCTCTTCTCGATGAGGATCTCGGTGATGGGGCTGGCATCGAGCCCGTGGCTGGCGACCGCCTCGAACTCCTCGAGCGTTGCCGCTATGCCGGTGCCCTTGCCGCCCAGGATGTACGCCGGGCGGATGACCACGGGCAGGCCGATGTCGTCGATCACGGTGCGGGCGACATCCATGGCCGCGGCCACCTGGTCGGCCTTCGGGGCGTGCTTGAGCGCCTCGGGCGGTGCCGCGGTGCCCGACGACGGGACGTCGAGGCCGATGCCGATCATCGCCTGCTTGAACAGCTCACGGTTCTCCGCGGTGGCGATGGCGGTGGCATCGGCACCGATCAGCTCCACCTGGTAGCGGTCGAGCACACCCGCCTCGACCAGCTCCATCGCCAGGTTCAGCGCGGTCTGGCCGCCGAGGGTCGGCAACAGGGCGTCGGGCCGCTCCTTCTCGATGATCTTGGTGAGGATCTCGACGTCGAGCGGCTCGACGTAGGTGGCGTCCGCGAAGTCGGGGTCGGTCATGATCGTGGCCGGGTTCGAGTTGGCCAGGATCACCCGGTAGCCCTCCTCCCGGAGGACCCGGCAGGCCTGGGTGCCGGAGTAGTCGAACTCGCAGGCCTGGCCGATGACGATCGGCCCGGAGCCGATGAGCAGGATCGAGGAGATGTCGGTGCGCTTCGGCATCAGGCCTTCCCTGCCTTGGATCCGGTGGCGGTCATGAGGGCGGCGAAGTCGTCGAACAGGTACGCCGAGTCGTGAGGGCCGGGCCCCGCTTCGGGATGGTGCTGCACGGAGAAGGCGGGGACGTCGAGCGCCCGGATCCCCTCGATGACGCCGTCGTTCAGGTTGAGGTGCGTGACCTCGGCCCGGTCGAGCGAGCCTTCCGCGACGGCGAAGTTGTGGTTCTGACTGGTGATCTCGACCGCTCCGTCGCGCAGGCTCCGCACGGGGTGGTTGCCGCCGTGGTGGCCGAACGGGAGCTTGGTTGTGGTGCCGCCCAGGGCGGTGGCGAGCAGCTGGTGGCCGAGGCAGATGCCGAAGACCGGCACCTCGCCCAGCAGGTCGCGGACCGCCTCCACCGCGTAGCCGACCGTGGCCGGGTCCCCGGGACCGTTCGAGAGGAACACGCCGTCGGGCTCCAGGGCGAGCACGTCGGCGGCTGAGGTGGAGGCCGGGACGACCTCGACGGTGGCCAGCCCCGAGAGGTGGCGCAGGATCGTGGTCTTGATGCCGAAGTCGTAGGCGACGACCCGGAACGGCCCACCGGCAACGGTGTAGGGCTCGGCGGTGGTGACCTGGCCGACCAGGTCGACGCCATCGGTGCCGGGCTCGGCGACCGCTGCGGCCTTCAGCGCCGCCTCGTCCACGGTGCTCCCGTCCGGGGCCTGGCCCAGCGCGCCGAACGCCCCCGGCATGGCGCCGGTGTCGCGGATGTGACGGGTGAGCCGGCGGGTGTCCACGCCGCCGATGCCGGGCACCCCGTGGCGGGCGAGCCAGGCGTCGAGATCCTCGGTGGCCCGCCAGTTGGAGCGGCGGCGGGCCAGCTCCCGGACCACCACGCCCCGGCAGAACGGCTGGCGGGACTCGTCGTCCGCGGCCGTCACGCCGTAGTTGCCGATGTGGGGGTAGGTG
>CAZCVS010000578.1:0-1727 GCA_964501845.1 uncultured Iamiaceae bacterium | reverse complement strand
GGGGTTCGCAGGACGACGAGGTTGCCCGACGAGGCCACCTCGACCACCCAGTCGCTGAAGGTGCGGCGGAGGAGGTCCTCCGGCGCCCGCTGGTCCTTGGGCAGCTCGGGGATGGCGTACACCGTCTCCCCGGCGCCGGCGCGGACCTTGATGGCGCCGAGGTCGTCGAGGTCGCGGCTCGCCGTGGCCTGGGTCGCGGTCACGCCTTCGTCGGCGAGCAGGGCGACGAGCTGCTCCTGGCTGGAGACGGGGTGCAGCGACAGGAGCTTGGCGACAAGGTGCTGGCGCTGGTTCTTCGTGTGGCGGACGGCCGGGCCCTTGGTGCTCACCGCTCCGCCTCCGACGCGATGACCAGCCACTCGAGCGCGCCCCGGGCGGCGGCGAGGCGGTTCCGGGCCTCGGGCCACACCCGACTCCTGGTCCCGTCGAGGACCTCGTCGGTGACCTCCTCGCCGCGGTGGGCCGGGAGGCAGTGCAAGAAGACGGCATCGGGCTCGGCCCGGTCGAGCATGGCCTGGTCGACCCGGTACGGCTCGAACACCGGCTTGCGGACAGCCGCCTCAGCCTCTTGGCCCATCGAGTACCAGGCGTCGGTCACCAGCACGTGGGTGCCGGGGCCGGCGGTCTGCGGGTCGGGGTCGTGCGTCGCTGCAGACGCGCCCAGCTCGACCATGCGGGCGAGGTCTTCGGCCGGCGGGTGGTAGCCGTCAGGGCAGGTGAACCGGACCGTCATGGCCGCCATGGCGCATGCGTACCCGAGCGAGCGGGCGACGTTGGAGTAGTCGCCCACCCAGGTGAGCGTCCGCCCCGCGAGATCGGGACCGAACTCGGTCCGCATCGTGAGCAGGTCGGCGATGGCCTGGAGCGGATGGCTCCGATCTGAGAGCAGGTTCACGACGGGGACGGACACCGCGCTGGCCATGCGCTCGAGGACGCGGTGGTCGAAGACCCGCGCTGCGATGACCGAGTGGTAGCAGGCAAGCGTCCGGGCGACGTCCTCTGCCGACTCACGGCCGTCGATGTCGACCTGGTCGGGCGTCAGGTAGATCGGGTGGCCGCCGAGCTCCACGACCGCCATCTCGGTGGAGTTCCGGGTCCGGTTGGACGGCTTCTCGAAGATCAGCGCGGCGCCGCGGTCCTCGAGCACCCGCAGGGGGTGGGCGGAAGTGCAGCGGTCGAGCACCTGGAGCAGCTCCTCGGCGCTGAGGTCGTCGATCTCGAGCAGGTGGCGGGTCATGCGCTCGTCTCCACGTCTGCGAAGGCCCGCGCCAGCAGCGCCATGGCCCCGTCGAGCTCGCCGTCGGTGACGAGGAGCGAGGGTGCCAGCCGCAGCGCCGTGGGGGTGACGGCGTTGACCACCAAGCCCCGGTCGAGCGCGGCCGCCGCGACCGCCCGGGCGTCGAGGCCGTCGACGAGCTGGGCCGCGAGGAGCAGGCCGAGGCCGCGCACCTCGGCGACGTGGGGATCGTCGGCCAGGAGCTTGGTGAGGCGGGCACCGGCCTGCGTCGCCCTCGCCGGAACGCCCTCGGCCTCCATGACGGCAAGCACCGCCCGGGCCGCCGACGCCGCGAGCGGCTGGCCGCCGTAGGTGGTGGCGTGGTCGCCGGGCTCGAACACGCCGGCGACCTCGGCCTTCGCCCAGCAGGCGCCGATCGGGACGCCGTTGCCGAGCGCCTTGGCCATGGTGACGACGTCGGGGACGACGCCGAAGTGCTGGTGGCCGAACC
>CAZCVS010000577.1:0-1728 GCA_964501845.1 uncultured Iamiaceae bacterium | reverse complement strand
TCGAGCGCGAGACCTCGTAGGCGAAGTCGACGTGGCCGGGGGTGTCGATGAGGTTCAGCACATAGGCCTGGCCGTCGCGGGCGCGGTAGTCGAGGCGCACGGTCTGCGCCTTGATGGTGATGCCGCGCTCGCGCTCGATGTCCATGTTGTCGAGCAGCTGTTCCTTCATGTCGCGGTCGGACACGGTGCCGGTCGCCTGCATCAGCCGGTCGGCGAGCGTGGACTTGCCATGGTCGATATGCGCGACGATGGAGAAGTTGCGGATGTGGCCCGTGTCGGTCATGCGCGGGGTATGGGGCCGGGCCGCGGGGGCGTCAAGCGGGAGACCGCCGAGGAGGATCCGCGCGCTTGCGTTTCGGAATGCCCCATGTTGACAGGATGTCAGCGAACGCTGGGGACGGCTCGGGATGAAGGCTGGCGAGACCCCGCCACGGACTGATGGTGCCGCCACAAGGCGGGCGGCCTGATGCCGTCCGCCAGCTTCAGGACGAGGCTTCTGTCCGCCACGGCACTTGCCTGCAGCACGGTGGCGGTGTCGGGCCAGGCCGCTCGCGCGGCCTGCGTGTCAGTGGCGCCCTCGGACGGGATCACGACCGTCGAATGCTCCAACCACACCGACGGCTATACCGCTCCGCCGGGCGAAGACTTCAAGGTCATCGTCCTGCCGAGCGCCGGGGTGAACAACATCTCGTTCAACGACAACGCCAAGGCCAAGACCCTCGACAATTCGGGGACCGTCCACAGCACGGTCTCGGGGATCCGGAACAGCGGCACCATCACCATCGACAACCGCAATGCCCTCAACACGGTGACACTGGGCGGCAACGGCTCGGTCTCGGTCACTAACCGCACCGGAGCGGTGATCAACAGCCCGATCACCATCTCCGGCGACGGCACGAACACGATCACCAACGCCGGCTACCTCAACGGCTACAGCAGCACCGGCGCGGCGGCCGACACCTTCGTCAACACCGGCTCGATGACCACCGACGTCAGGCTCGGCGCGGGCAATGACCGGTTCGAGATGCAGGGCGGAACCCTCAACAACAACATCCTGTTCGAGGAGGGCAACGACGGGTTCCTGTGGACGGCGGGCAAGATCAACGGGCTCTATATGGGGCCGGGCGACGACGTCGCGCTGTTCCAGAACCTGACGGCGGCCGACCACCTGGGGAGCTACTGGCCGCCCATCCGCGGCGGCCTCGGTTTCGACCGACTGCGCTGGGAGAACACGCAGGCCGCCAACGTCCCGATGCTCAAGGAATGGGAGGCGATCGAGCTCGTCGACGGATCGCGGCTGACTTTCATCGACGGCGCCCCCTTGGAGCTTGGGGACACCGGCACCGACACCGGCCCGCTCACGCTCTTCATCGACAAGACCAGCTCCATCCTGGCGGGGGCCGGACAATATGGGGTCAAGCCGGCCTCCGGCGGGCGGTTGGTCACCGTGACCAATGCCGGCACGATCAGCCTCTCCGGCGGCAACATCTGGAGCCCCGACCGCTTCACGATCACCGGCAACTACGTTGGCCAAGACGGCACCCTGCTGCTCGACACGCGGCTCGAAGACGACAACTCGCCGTCGGACCAGCTCATCATCAGTGGCGGGGCGGGCAGCGGCACGACCGCCGTCGTCGTGAACAACGCCGGCGGCCTGGGCGATGTGACCTCGGACGGCGGCATCCGCATCGTCGATGCCACCGGCGGCGGCACCACCACCACCAGCGC
>CAZCVS010000576.1:0-1733 GCA_964501845.1 uncultured Iamiaceae bacterium | reverse complement strand
CGGGTGACCGTCTTCGTAGACCCCCTGAAACCGCCCCTCATCCGGGCACCCCACCCACCACGAAGGGACACCCGAAATGAACGTCTCCACCCGCAAGAAGATGGCAGCTGTCGTGCTGCCGTTCGCCCTGTTCATCGCCGCCTGCGGCAGCGATGGCGACGACGGTGCCAGCGACACCAACTCAGACAACAGCGCTTCGACCACGATGTCCGACGGCGGCACCGACATGGCCGCCGCTCCCGAGGGCGAGGGCTGTGCCGCCGTCCCCGAGGACGGTGACGGTTCGTTCGAGGGCATGGCACAGGACCCGGTGGCCACGGCCGCCAGCAACAACCCGGCGCTGTCCACCCTGGTGACCGCGGTCGGCGAGGCCGACCTGGTGGACACCCTCAACACGGGTGGCCCGTTCACGGTCTTCGCCCCCACCAACGATGCGTTCGCCAAGATCCCCGAGGCCGACCTGGAGGCCGTGCTGGCCGACACGGAGCTGCTGACCGGGATCTTGACCTACCACGTCGTTCCCGAGCAGATCGAGCCCGCTGACCTCGGTGGCACCTACACCACGGTCAACGGCGCCGAGCTCACCGTCGACGGCGACGCCCCCTCGTTCGAGGTCGGTGCCGACGGCGCCACGGTCGTGTGCTCCGGCGTGCAGACCGCCAACGCCACCGTGTACCTGATCGACTCCGTGCTGATGCCCCCCACCAGCTGATCTCGATCACCTCGCTTCCCCGTTCGGGGGAGGGTAGGAACGGGCCGGGTCCTTCGGGGCCCGGCCCGTTTCGCTCACCCGTGCACCTGTGCACCTGTGCACGGCTCGATCCTCCTCCGCCGCTCCCGATCTGAGACGATGCAGCCATGACCACCTACGACTACGACGTGCTGGTTGTCGGCTCCGGGTTCGGCGGCAGCGTGTCCGCCCTGCGCCTCACCGAGAAGGGCTACCGCGTCGGGGTCATCGAGGCGGGGCGGCGCTTCGACACCAGCACCCTCCCGAAGACCAGCTGGGACCTGCGCCGCTTCCTCTGGGCGCCGAAGCTCGGGATGCGCGGCATCCAGCGGATCACACCCCTCAAGGACATCGCCATCCTCTCGGGGGCGGGCGTGGGTGGCGGCTCGCTCGTGTACGCAAACACCCTCTACGAGCCGCTGGCGCCGTTCTACACGGACAAGCAGTGGGGCCACATCACCGATTGGCGCAGTGAGCTGGCCCCCTTCTACGACCAGGCCCGCCGGATGCTCGGCGTCAACGAGGTCCCGGCCGACACCCCGCCGGACAAGTACATGCACGAGCTGGCCGACCGGATGGGCGTCAGCGACACCTACCACCGCACCCCGGTGGGCGTCTGGTTCGGCAAGGCGGGGGAGCGGGTGCCCGATCCGTACTTCGGCGGCGAGGGCCCTGACAAGGTCGGGTGCACGCACTGCGGCAGCTGCATGGTGGGGTGCCGGGTCGGCGCGAAGAACACACTCGACCGCAACTACCTGTACCTGGCGGAGAAGAACGGCGCCGTCGTCCACCCCGACACCCAGGTCACCGATCTCGAGCAGCTTCCCGGCGGCGGCTGGCGGCTGACCACCGAGCGGCCGGGCGCCTGGGTGCGCAAGCGGACGAAGACCTTCACAGCGGAGCAGGTGGTGTTCTCCGCCGGCGTGCTGGGCACCGTGAAGCTGCTCCTCCAGCTGCGCGACGAGGGCCGCCTCCCGGCGCTGTCGGACCGGTTGGGCGACGT
>CAZCVS010000575.1:0-1743 GCA_964501845.1 uncultured Iamiaceae bacterium | reverse complement strand
GTCGCCGTCCTTGAGGTCCTGGAAGTCGGTGAGGCCGATGCCGCACTCGAAGCCCTGGTTGACCTCGCGCACGTCGTCCTTGAAGCGGCGCAGCGACTGGATCGCACCCTTCCAGATGATCGTGCCCTCGCGGAGGAAGCGGACCTTGGAACCGCGGGTGATCTGGCCGTTGGTGACGTAGCAGCCGGCGATCTTGCCGACCTTCGGCACGGAGAAGATCTCGCGGACCTCGGCTTCGCCGGTGACCACCTCTTCGAACTCGGGGGCGAGCATGCCGACCATGGCCGCCTCGATGTCCTCGAGGAGGTGGTAGATCACCTCGTAGGTGCGGATCTCGACGTCCTCGGTGGCGGCGAACTCCCGGACCTGGCGGTCGGGGCGGACGTTGAAGCCGATGATGGTGGCGTTGGACGCCAGCGCCAGCTCGATGTCGGACTTGAGGATGCCGCCGACGCCCTCGCGGACGAACGACAGCTTCACCTCATCGCGCTCGAGCTTCTTCAGGCTGGCGGTGACCGCTTCGAGCGAACCGGTCACGTCGGCCTTGATGATGAGGTTGAGCGTGGCCGCCTCGCCCGCCTGGATCTGGCTGAAGATGTCTTCGAGCTTGGCGCCGCCGTGGAACACGGAGGCCGAGCCGGAGATGTTGGCGATGCGCTTGTAGTGCTCGCGCTGCTCGGCCACCTTGGCAGCCGTGCGCTCGTCCTTGGCGACGACGAAGTCGTCACCGGCGGTGGCAACGTCGGAGAGGCCGAGGACCTGCACGGGGGTGGATGGGCCGGCCGTCTTGACCTGCTCGCCCTTGTCGTTGATGAGCGCACGGACGCGCCCCCAGGCGGGACCGGCGACGAGCGGATCGCCCACCTTGAGGGTGCCGCGCTGCACGAGGATGGTGGCGACCGGGCCACGGCCCGGGTCGAGCTTGGCCTCGAGCACGACGCCCTTGGCCCGGCCCTTCGGGTTGGCCCGGAGATCTTCGAGCTCGGCGACCACGAGGAGGTTGTCGAGCAGTTCGTCGATGCCGATCTCCTGGAGCGCCGAGATCTGGCAGACGATGGTGTCGCCGCCCCAGGACTCGGGGACCAGGCCGCGCTCGGCGAGCTGGGCCAGGACCTTGTCGGGGTCAGCGTTGTCGCGGTCGATCTTGTTGACCGCCACGACGATCGGCACGTCCGCCGCCCGGGCGTGGTCGATGGCCTCGATGGTCTGGGGCATCACGCCGTCGTCGGCCGCCACCACGAGGATGACGATGTCGGTGGCATCGGCGCCGCGGGCACGCATGGCGGTGAACGCCTCGTGGCCCGGGGTGTCGATGAAGGTGATGGCCTTGCCGTCCTTGACCACCTGGTACGCACCGATGTGCTGGGTGATGCCGCCGGCCTCGCCGGCAACGACGTTGGCCTTGCGGATGCGGTCGAGCAGCTTGGTCTTGCCGTGGTCGACGTGGCCCATGACGGTGATGACCGGAGCCCGCCACTCGGTGGCCTCCTCGTCCTCCTCGTCATCGAGCTCCTCGACGCCGAGCACCTTCTGGAGCTCGACCTCTTGCTCCTCGCCGGGGTTGACCAAGCGGATCTCCGCACCGATCTCGGCGACGAACAGCTCGATCATGTCATCGGACAGGGACTGGGTGGCCGTGACCATCTCGCCCTGCTGCATCAGGAAGCGGACGACGTCGGCCGCCGTGCGGTTGAGGCGCGGGCCCAGCTCCTGGGGGGTGGAGGCGCGCTCCACCACGATGAC
>CAZCVS010000574.1:0-1746 GCA_964501845.1 uncultured Iamiaceae bacterium | reverse complement strand
GAGCCGGTGATCTCGATGACCAGCTCGGCGAGCTGGAGGATCGTGAACTCGTTGGGGTTGCCGATGTTCACCGGGCCGACCACGTCGGAGTCCAGCAGTGCCAGGAAGCCGCGCACCTCGTCGTCGACGTAGGTGAAGCTGCGGGTCTGGTTCCCGTCTCCGAAGACGGTGATGTCGTTCCCCTGGAGCGCTTGCACGATGAAGTTGGAGACCGCTCGCCCGTCGTCAGGCCTCATCGCCGGACCGTAGGTGTTGAAGATGCGCACGATGCGGACGTCGAGGCCGTGGTGGCGGTGGTACGCCATGGTCATGGCCTCAGCGAAGCGCTTGGCCTCGTCGTACACCCCGCGGGGCCCGATGGGGTTCACGTTTCCCCAGTAGGTCTCGGGCTGGGGGTGGACGAGCGGGTCGCCGTAGACCTCGCTGGTGGAGGCGAGGAAGAACTTGGCGCCCTTGGCCTTCGCCAGGCCGAGCGCGTTGTGGGTGCCGAGGCTGCCGACCTTGAGGATCTGGATCGGGATGCGCTCGAAGTCGATGGGAGAGGCGGGGCTGGCGAAGTGGAGCACGGCGTCGACGTCGCCTGGGACGTGGATGAACGTCGAGACGTCGAGGTCCACGAACGAGAACCCGGGTTGGCCGAACAGGTCCTCGATGTTGGCGACGGACCCCGTGATCAGGTTGTCGAGGCAGATGACCTCGTCGCCGCGCTCGAGCAGGCGGTGGCAGAGATGCGATCCGAGGAACCCTGCTCCGCCGGTGACGACGACTCGGGCCATCAGCTCCGGCCGATGCCGTCGTAGGCGAAGCCCAGCTCCTTGATGGCGTCCCGGTCGAGCAGGTTGCGGGCGTCGACCACGTTCTTGGCCCCGATCACCTCGGCCACCTTCTGGAAGCTGAGCTCGGCGAACTCGGGCCACTCGGTGAGCACGGCGAGCACGTCGGCGCCCGACACGGCCTCGTAGGGGTCACCGCAGATCTCGATGCCGGCGAGGCGAGAGTCGGAGGCGTCGGAGACCGCGGGGTCGTACGCCCGCACGATGGCACCGACCTCGAGGAGGCGGTGGATGATGTTGAGCGAGGGCGAGTCACGGAGGTCGTCGGTGGCCGCCTTGAACGTGAGGCCCCACACCGCGATGGTCTTGCCCTCGAGCGTGCCGCCGACGAAGCGGGTGATCTTGTTGGCCACCCGGCCGAACTGCTCCTCGTTGACGGCGATGACCTGGCGGAGCAGGCCGAACTGGTACCCGGAGTTCTCGGCGATGCGCACGAGCGCGTGGGAGTCCTTCGGGAAGCAGCTGCCGCCCCAACCGGGCCCGGGCACCAGGAACCGGTTGCCGATGCGCTGGTCGAGGCCCATCCCCTCGACCACGTCGGAGACGTCGGCGCCGACCTCTTCGCACACCGCCGCCATGGCGTTGACGAAGCTGATCTTGGTGGCCAAGAACGCGTTCGACGCGTACTTGATGGTCTCGGCGGATGCCGGGTCGGTGATCAGCGTCTCCCCGGGGAGCTTGGCGTAGAGCTCGGCCACCCGCTGGGCGGCGCCCTCGTCGTCGGAGCCGATGACCACGCGGTCGGGGTTCAAGAAGTCATCGACCGCCGTGCCCTCGCGTAGGAACTCCGGGTTGGAGACGACGTGCACGTCGGCGCGCTGGAGCTTCTTGGCCACCTCGCCGGCCGAGCCCACCGGAACGGTGGACTTGTTGATGACCACGGCGTCGGGCTGGAGGTGCGGGCCGATCTGCT
>CAZCVS010000573.1:0-1749 GCA_964501845.1 uncultured Iamiaceae bacterium | reverse complement strand
ACACCTCCTCGCGGGCGATGGTCATCTGGTTGGTGGCGTCGACCACGAGGGTGGGGGCCACGTAGAAGCCGGTGTCGAGCTCGGGCCGCTTGCCACCCGTGGCGAGCGTGGCGCCCTCGTCGGTGGCCCCGCGGATCAGGCCTTCGACCCGGTCGCGGTGGGTCCCGGTGATGACCGGACCGAGCACGGTGTCGCGCTCCATCGGATCGCCGACCTTGAGGTGACCGGCCATGCCGCTGAGCTTGCCGACGAGCTCGTCGTACACCCCGCGCTGCACGACGACCCGGGTGGGCGACGTGCAGATCTGGCCGGAGTGGAACGTCCAGGTGCTCGACACGTTGGAGATGACGTTCTTGAGGTCGGCGTCGTCGAACACGATGGCCGCGCCCTTGCCGCCCAGCTCCAAGAGCAGGCGCTTCATCTGCTTGCCGGCGACCTCAGCGATGCGGCAACCGACGCCGGTGGAGCCGGTGAAGGAGATCATGTCGACGTCGGGGTGGGTGGTGATGGCCTCGGCCGCCTCGACGCTGTTCGCCGAGACCACGTTGACGACGCCCGCGGGGAAGCCAGCCTCCTCGAACAGCTCGCCCATGCGGATGACCGCCAGCGGGTCCTGCACCGGGGGCTTGATGACGACGGTGTTGCCCATGGCGAGGGCGGGAGCGACCTTGCCGGCCATGTTGGTGACCGGGAAGTTGTACGCGGCGAGCGCGGCGACCACGCCCACGGGAGCCCGGTGCTCGACGCCGCCGATGATGCCACCAGGAGCCAGTGCCGTACCGGGCATGACCGCCGGGGGCAGGGCCACCAGGTTGGACTCGGGCTGGGCGTAGCGGCGGAACCGGGCGGACACCTGCGGGACCTGCATGGTCTTGGCGACCCGCATGGTGGCGCCGGTCTCGGCCTGGACCAGCGGCACCAGCTCGCCGGCGTGGGCGTCCCACACGTCGGCGAAGCGGTTCAGCAGGTCGTAGCGCTCTTGGAACGAGGTGCGCTGCCAGGAGTCGAATGCCTCCTTGGCGGCGGCGCAGGCGTCGGCCGCCTGCTCCACGCTGGCATCGGGGGCCACCCCGACGACCTGCTCGGTGGCGGGGTTGACGATGTCGTAGCCGCCCGCGGCCTCGACCCTCTCGCCCCCGATGATCAGCCCGTACCCGGTGTCAGTCACAGCCGGAAACTGTAACGGGTTCTAGTTCTGCGCCCCACTTCGGCGGCACGGGCCGGCGGTTCAGCGCTGGGTTCGGAAGCGGGTCTGGGTGTAGGGGCCTTTGCCGAAGGCGAGGACCTTGGCCGGTTCGAGGGCGAACACGAGGGCGGTGCGGCCGTCGGCGTCGCCGAAGGTGTCCTTCCCGACCACGAAGTCCCAGTCGAGCTTCTCCTTCCAGAGAGCCGCCAGATCCACGAGCTCGTCGTGGTCGGTCGTGCGCACGACTGACCCTTCGACCACGACATCGATGCCGCCGTGGAGCGCGCTGGTGCCGGTCGTGAGGATGCAGCGGGGATCGCGGGTGAGGTTCTTGGTCTTCTGCTCGAGCGTGCCCGTGCAGAAGTGGAGGCGGTCGTTCCGGTACACGGTCGGGATCGGCGTGACGTGCGGCCGGCCGTCGGCGCGCACCGTCGAGAGCCAGAAGACCTCCGAGTCTCGGAGCACGTCGACGACGTCGGCCCACGGCACCGCCGTCGCACCGGGCTCGCTGAACCCCTCGTTCAGCTCGGGGACAGGTTCGTTCACGGTCATGGCGGGTCCTC
>CAZCVS010000572.1:1478-1759 GCA_964501845.1 uncultured Iamiaceae bacterium | reverse complement strand
CGGCGTAGGTGTACCGCTCGTCCTCGTAGACCAGGTACTCGGTGTCGCCGTAGAGGCGGGTCAGGTCCGCCAGCTCCTTCACCGATGACGGCGCCCCCTTGAACGCCGTGTAGGTGACACCGTCGACCTCGATCTCGTGCGTCTCGTACCGTTCGCCGGGCGCGGTGATCTGGGCGGACGCGTCTTCGTAGCTGAGGGTCACAGCACCGGAGCCAACCGCACCCTGACCGGCCGGTCAAGCGCGACCGGGCTCAGCGCCCGTGGCCGCGTGCAGTTGTGGG
>CAZCVS010000572.1:0-1378 GCA_964501845.1 uncultured Iamiaceae bacterium | reverse complement strand
TCGCACGCACGTGGAGGTGCACGTGCTTCGCGCTCCAGGGTCGGCGCGAGGCGGCTTGGGGTGGGGGGCTGCGTGCAGTTGTGGGTCGCACGCACGTGGAGGTGCACGTGCTTCGCGCTCCAGGGTCGGCGCGAGGCGGCCTGGGGGTTGGGGGCTGCGTGCAGTTGTGGGTTGCGGGGACGTGGAAGTGCACTCGGGTCACGCACGCGCCTGGCGGGTCAGGGGCGGTTGCGCTGCTCGTCCTTGAGCTTCGAGGCCTCCCGGACCATGCGGCCGAACTGACGGCTGCGGCGGTGGCGCTCGACGACGTCGGCGCGCAGCTCGGCCGATGCCGCCTCGGCATCGAGCGCCCGCCACGCCTCGAGGCGCTCCGCCGGGAGGCGGCCATCGGCCACGGCCTTCCGCACCGCGCAGCCCGGCTCCGCCTGGTGGGCGCAGTCGCGGAAGCGGCACTGCGCCGCGAGCTCCTCGATCTCGGGGAACGACTCGGCCACGGCGTCGGTGTCGGTCCAGATGCCGACCTCGCGGATGCCGGGCGTGTCGACGAGGATGCCTCCGCCGTCGAGCAGGTGGAGCTCGCGGTGGGTCGTGGTGTGGCGGCCCTTGGAGTCGCCCTCGCGGACGTCGCCTTCGGCGGCCACCTCGCCCTCCATCAGGGCGTTCACCAGGGTGGACTTCCCGGCGCCGGACTCGCCGATGAGGGCGACCGTCCGTTGGCCGACGCGCTCGAGCAGGTCGTCGATGCCCCAGCCGCCCTTGGCCGAGAGCGTGACGACCTCGAGGTCCGGATCGACCTCGGCGGCGATCATCTCCGCCTCGGCTGCCACCTCGGGCCCGACCTTGTCGGCCTTGGTGAGCACCACGAGCGACTCGGCACCGGCGTCGAGGGCGATGGTGATGGTCCGCTGGATGCGCCCGCCGCGGACGGGGCGGTCCAGGCCGCAGACGACGAGGACGAGGTCCACGTTGGCGGCCATCGCCTGCTCCTTCTCGCCGGTGCCGGCGGCGCGCCGGCGCAGCAGCGAGTCGCGGGGGAGCGTGGCGGCGGGGGTGTGGTTGCGGTCGAGCACGACCCAGTCGCCGACCACGGGGGGCGGTTGGACGGGCGGTCCGAACATGGCGCGGACGGGCCCGGAGTCGATGGCGACCATGAGCCCGGCCCCGTCGTGGCGGATGACGCGCCCAGGGGCGGGGGAGTCGATGAGAGCGGCTTCGGGGGTGGACAGGTAGTCGTCGTAGCGGGACGACCAGCGGTCGTCCCAGCCGTAGCGATCGAGGTGTTCGGTCAACGGAGATCCTTGGGAACAGGCACCGCGGGAGCGGTGCGGTCAGAGCACGGGGACAAGCCGCGCTCGCTGTTCGGTCAGGCGCGCGGCAG
>CAZCVS010000571.1:0-1782 GCA_964501845.1 uncultured Iamiaceae bacterium | reverse complement strand
GCGGTGACCACCGGGAGGCGGTCGACGGCGCCGCTCCCCACGAGGGCGCGGGCGAAGGCGTCGAGCGTGGATGCCCGGACCTCGGCCTCGGGGTGCCTCGCCTGGAGATCGGCGTGCGCCGCGAGGACGTCGCCGACCGAGGGCGGGCCGAGGTTGTCACCCGAGTGCAGGAAGGCCAGCGCCTCGTCGCAGCCGTCGATCATGATCTCGCCGCCGTAGCCGCCGGCCTGGTACGCCACCGTGACCTCGGAGCCGTCGGGTGAGCGCCACCGGAACACCGGCGGCACCTCGGGCACCGGCCAGACCGGATTGACGCCGAGGTGCAAGAAGGTGACGCCCGCCTCGGCCAGCAGCGGGACCATCGCCCGCGTGTGCCCGGGAACATCGGTCATCTTGGCCGCGGTGGTGGTCTGGCCGAAGCGGGCATCGAGCTCCTGGCTGATCCCGAGCCCGGCCCGGAGGAGCTGGGCGTCCATCAGCTCGGTGTGAGTGGTCAACGGCAGGGCGTGCCAGGCCAGGTCACCGGCCCGCACCCCGGCGTCGACGGCCCCGGCACGAGCGGCATCGGCCTGGTGCAGCGCACGGTGGAGGATCCACGACCCGGTGGTCCAGATCAGGCGCGCCGGGCCGCCTCGCTCCCGCAGCTCCTCGGCCACCGCGACGGCCCGCGGGAAGAAGTCGGCGAGGTACTGCTGCTCGACCTCGGCGGCCAAGGCGGTGAAGCCGAGGTCCAGGTGGGTCTTGGCCACGAGGTGGACCACGCGGATGGGCACCGCGCAACGGTACCGACCCGTTCCGGGGCGGTGACGGAAGACACCTTCCGTTCACGCACCGGGGTAAGGTCGCCCGCCCCTTCCGGACACCCTTACGGAGTCTCCCCATGCGCAAGTTCTGGTCGAACCTCGCCGTGCAGCTGGGCAAGCGGGCCGGCCTCGTGTCGGTCGTCGGTCTGCTCATCACCGGCCTGCTCGGCTTCGGCATCACGAAGCTGGAGTTCGCCACGGGCCAGGACAGCTACCTGAACAAGAGCGACCAGGTGGCTCAAGACAACGTGGCGTACCAGGAGCTCTTCGGCGGCCAGATCATGATCGTGCTGTTCACGATGGAGGAGGGCGCGGCCGGGGGCGGCGCCGTGCCCGTCACCGGGCTGGCAACGCCGGAGAACCAGGAGGTCATCCGCCAGGCGAAGGCCGAGATCGAGAAGAACCCCCACGTCGAAGCGGTCCTCTCCCCGCTCGACACGCTCGAGTTCAGCGCCAACCTCCTCTCGCGCACGCCCGATGATCCCACCGACGCCGAGGCGTTCGACCCGCTGAACTCGATCGCCAACACCGCCCTGACCGATGCCAGCAACGCCGAGGAGCCCGGGTCCGAAGGGGCCGAGGCGCGCGAGGCGGACTTCGGCAAGACCGCCGAGCGGCTCCTGCCGTTCCTGGACTCCACCGCCGAGGACCGGACCCTGGAGAACCCCGAGTGGGTCGACGTCTTGCTGCTCGACAACGAGGGCGACATCCGCAAGCCGCTGCGGTCCTCGTTCTTCGACAAGACCCACGCCCAGATGATCGTGCGCCTCACGGGCAACGCGGACATCGAGGAGGAGGGCGCTGGCGCCATGGCCGTGAAGGAGGCCTGGACCCCCCACACCGTGGCCGAGGGCGACGAGCTTCCCGACGGCACCGCCTGCGAGACCGATGGCGGGTGCCAGCTCGGCCAGATCACGGGCGGCACCACGCTCGTGACCGGCGCTCCCCTGCTCCTCAAGGACATCAACGACTACCTGCG
>CAZCVS010000570.1:0-1798 GCA_964501845.1 uncultured Iamiaceae bacterium | reverse complement strand
TTGGCCACCATGGCGGCGCACCTCGGTTCGCTGGGCATCCGCTGCGCCGTGGTCGAGGGTGGGGGCATCCTCAACGGCCACCTGCTCGCCGCCGACCTGGTCGACGAGCTCAACCTCACGTTGGCACCGATGCTGGTGGGCGGAGCGGCGCGCCGCGCCGTTGTGAGCGTCGAGGAGCACCCGCGCCGCCTCTCGCTCGCCCACCTCTGGGAGTCCGAGGGCAACCTCCTCGCCCGCTACGTCCGCACCATGCCCGCCGCTTGACATTATTGCCGGTTCTGGACACTATTTCTTCAGACCGCAACCAAAGGACCATGCCGTGGACTCGCCCGTCTTCACCTCCGCCGTCACCTACCGGGACCCGAAGGCCGCCCTCGCCTGGCTCGAAGAGGCGTTCGGCTTCGAGATCACCATGGCGATCGACGGCCCACCTGATGCTCCCGAGATGTGCCACTACGAGATGAGCTGCGACGGCCGCGGCCGCATCATGATCGGGGCGAGGTGGAGCGACCTGGTCGCCAGCCCCGCCGATGTGGACGGCCGCAACACCCAGAGCGTGCACGTGCACCTGACCGACAGCGTCGACGAGCACTGCGAGCGAGCCCGTGCCGCGGGCGGCCGCATCGTCGGCGAGCCCAGCGACCAGTTCTACGGAGACCGCGTGTACCAGGTGCTCGATCCCGAAGGTCACCGCTGGTCGTTCTCCGAGACCGTCCGCACCGTCTCCAAGGAGGAGGCCGAGGCCGCCCTCGGCCAGCCGATCACCGCCACCGAATGGCCGTGACCGCCGCCGCGCCCATCGACGCGACCCTCGCGGCGCTGGCCGATCCGGTCCGGCGCCGCGCTGTGGAGCTGCTGGCCGAGCGGCCACGCCGGGCCGGCGAGCTGGCCACCGAGCTCGCCGTGTCCCCCTCCACCATGAGCAAGCACCTCCGGCTGCTGCGCGAGCACGACCTCGTCACCGAGGAGCACCCGCCCTTCGACGCCCGGGTGCGGATCTACGCCCTGCGGTCGGCGCCCATGGCCGACCTGCGGGCCTGGGTCGATCTGGCCGAGCAGGGCTGGACCGAGCAGCTGACGGCGCTCGCCGAGCACCTGCGGACACCGTGACCGAGGCATCGCGCGTCCTGGTGGCCCTCCGGGTGCCGGCGGATCCGGCCCGGACGTTCGCCGCGTTCACCGACGAGATCGGCGCCTGGTGGCGGCCCAACGGGCTGTTCCAGTTCACCGACGACCGGACCGGAACGCTGGCCTTCGAGCCCGGTCCGGGCGGCCGGCTGGTCGAGACCTACGCCGACGGCTCGACGTTCACGGTGGGCGATGTGCTCGCGTGGGAGCCACCGCACCGCCTGGCGCTGACGTGGCGCCACGCCAGCTTCGCCCCGGGCCAGTCGACCGAGCTCCACGTCACCTTCACCGACGTCGGCCGCGAGACGCGGGTGGTGGTGGAACACGTCGGCTGGGACCGCATCCCCGCCGAGCACGCCGCCCGGCACGGCTTCCCGCTCCCGGCGTTCCAGCAGCGCTTCGCGGAGTGGTGGCAGGACCAGCTTGTGCGAGTGGCCGCGGTCGCCGCCGGCTGACGGCACGCCCACCCGGGTCAGTGGCGCTTGGGCTCGGTGGCCTTGGTGAGGCGCGACGGGCCCATCAGCTCGTCGAGCTCGCGCTCGAAGTCGGCGAGGTCGTCGAACTCCTTGTAGACGCTCGCGAAGCGCACCGCCGCCACCACGTCGAGGTCGCGCAGGTGCTCGAGCACCGCCCGGCCGACCTGGTCGCTGCTGACCTCGCTGCCCTCGAG
>CAZCVS010000569.1:0-1799 GCA_964501845.1 uncultured Iamiaceae bacterium | reverse complement strand
CCTCATCTACGAGGCGTACCGAGTCCTGCCCTACAGCTGGGGAGCGGAGACCCCACTGAGCAACTTCGAGATCCGCCTCGACGACGCCACCCGCCCCCGCCAGGACCCGGCCATCACCGTGGCCTTCGACCTCGATCCCGCCGAGGGCGATCCCGGCCCGCTGCGCATCCTCGCCTGGACCACCACGCCCTGGACGCTCCCCTCCAACCTGGCCCTCGCCGTCGGGCCGGACCTCGACTACGCCGTGGTCGAGGTCGACGGCACCCGCTATGTGCTCGGCGCGGCCACGGTCGAGCACTACGCCGCCGAGCTGGGCGAGGGCACCACCATCGCCATCCTCAAGGGCTCCGACCTCGTCGGCCGCACCTACACGCCGCTGTTCGGCTACTTCGCCGACAACCCCGACAGCTTCCGGGTGCTCGCCGGCGACTTCATCGACACCGCCGACGGCACCGGCGTCGTGCACATCGCCCCCGGCTTCGGCGAGGACGATCAGCGGGTCGGCAACGCGGCCGGCATCCCGCTCGTGGTGCCGGTCGACGAGAAGGGCCAGTTCACCGACGACGTCCCCGAGTGGTCCGGCGTCAACGTCTTCGACGCCAACCCCGACATCATCCGGCACCTCAAGGCCGAGGGCCGGATCCTGCGCCACGAGACCTACGACCACAACTACCCGCACTGCTGGCGCACCGACACGCCCATCATCTACCGGGCGATGTCGTCGTGGTACGTCCGCGTGAGCGACCTCACCGACAAGCTCCTGGCCCACAACCAGGACATCAACTGGATCCCCGAGCACGTCAAGGACGGGTCGTTCGGCAAGTGGCTGGCCGGCGCCCACGACTGGTCCATCAGCCGCAACCGGTTCTGGGGCTCGCCCATACCGATCTGGCAGAGCGACGACCCGGCCTACCCGCGCACCGACGTCTACGGCAGCCTCGACGAGATCGAAGCGGACTTCGGCGTGCGCCCCGACGACCTGCACCGCCCGGTCGTCGACGAGCTCACGCGGCCCAACCCCGACGACCCCACCGGGCGCTCGACGATGCGCCGCGTGCCCGAGGTCCTCGACTGCTGGTTCGACTCCGGGTCCATGCCCTACGCCCAGGTCCACTACCCGTTCGAGAACAAGGAGTGGTTCGACTCCCACGCGCCGGCGGACTACATCGTCGAGTACATCGGCCAGACGCGCGGCTGGTTCTACACGCTGCACGTCCTGTCGGTCGCGCTGTTCGACCGGCCGGCGTTCTCCAACGTCAACTGCCACGGCGTGGTGCTCGACGCCGAGGGCCGCAAGCTCTCGAAGAAGCTGCGGAACTACCCCGACCCCGAGCAGGTCATGGAGGAGATCGGCTCCGACGCGCTGCGCTGGTACCTGATGTCGTCACCGATCCTGCGCGGCGGCGACCTCAAGATCGCCGAGGACGGCTCGGGCATCACCGACATGGTGCGGCTGGTGCTCAACCCCATCTGGAACGCCTTCCACTTCTTCACGCTCTACGCCAACGCCGACGGCTACCAGGCCCGGTTCCGCACCGACGCCACCGGCGAGCTCGACCGCTACCTGCTCGCCAAGACGCGCACCCTCGTCGACGCGGTGACCGAGGCCATGGACGCCTACGACCTCGCCGGCGCCTGCAACCAGATCACCGCCTACCTCGACGCGCTGAACAACTGGTACATCCGCTCCAGCCGCGAGCGCTTCTGGGCACCCGGAGCCGTCGCGGTCGACGGCGATCCAACCTCGTCGACCGGCTCGTCCAACGACAAGGCCGATGCGTTCGACACGCTCTACACCG
>CAZCVS010000568.1:0-1801 GCA_964501845.1 uncultured Iamiaceae bacterium | reverse complement strand
GTCTGGCTGGTCTGGCTGGTCTGGCTGGTCTGGCTGGTCTGGCTGGTCTGGCTGGCTTCGGGGTAGCGAGGGTCATCGCCACCCAACGCGCTCCCTTCGCCATCTTCGACGATCCGGCCGGGGAGGACTTCTCCGTCGGCGTCGAGGAGGAGTTCTTCCTCGTCGACGCCGCGACCTTCGCGCTGCGCGGCGACGCCGACAGGGTCCTGGCCGGGGCCCGCGCCCCCGAGGACGCCGATCTCGGGGTCGAGCTCAAGCGCTCGCAGCTCGAGACCGGATCGGCCGTCTGCCGCGACCTCGGCGAGCTGCGCACGTCGCTCGTGGGACTGCGCCGAGCGCTCAGCGAGTCGGCCGTCGCCCGCGGGGCGCGGATCGCGGCGCTCGGCACCCATCCGTTCGCCACGTGGAGCGACGACCCGGGCATCACCCCCGATGCCGCCTACCTCGAGCTCGACGCCACCTACGGCCTGCTGACCGCGGAGCAGTCCGTGTGCGGGAGCCACATCCACGTGGGGGTGCGCGACCCCGCTGTGGCGATCGAGATCATGAACCGGTGCCGGCAGTGGGTCCCCACCCTCGTCGCGCTGACCGGCAACTCGCCGTACTGGATGGGCCACGACACCAGCTACGCCAGCTTCCGCACGCAGGTGTTCCACCGGTGGCCTACCGCCGGGATCCCCGAGCACCTGGACGGTCCTGACGACTACGACCGGGTGGTCGGCGAGCTGACCGCCTCCGGGTCGATCGACAGCCCCGCCCGCCTCTACTGGGACATCCGGCCGTCGGCCCGCTACCCGACGCTGGAGTTCCGCTCCGACGACGTGGCGACCACCGTGGACGAGAGCGTGGCGGTGGCGGCCATCGTCCGGGCCCTGGTCCAGACCGCCCACACCGACGCACTGGCCGAGGTGCCCTACGACCCGCCGCGGCCCGAGCTGCTGCGCGCCGCGCTCTGGCGGGCGTCGCGCTTCGGCCTGTCCGACCGATTGGTCGACGTCGACCGGGTGCTGCTGCGTCCCGGCCCCGAAGTGCTGGGCGAGCTGCTCGAGCACGTGCGACCGGTGCTCGAGGAGCGAGGCGAGTGGGTCGAGGTCCTGGCGACCGCGGGCTTCGTCCTCCGCGAGGGCACGGGCGCCGAACGCCAGCGCCGCTCCCGGTCCGGTCACGGCGACGACGGCCTCCGGGCCGTGGTCGACCGCGCCGCCACCGCCACCGTCGCCCGCACCGCGTAGCACCCGCCCCGACCGAATCGCGTCGAGGTGGCTGGGTCACCACCCCCAGCGGGTACCGGGGTTGTCCCACCCTCTGGAGACGGAGCAGCCCCATGAGCACCTCGACCGGCGCCCCCGACATCGATCTGACCGGGACGACCATCGCCTTCCTCGCCACCGACGGCGTCGAACAGGTCGAGCTGAGTGCCTGCTCGAGGAGCTGGGCTCCACCGACGGCGCGAGGCGACGATCTGCTGCACGATGATCATGCTTGCTCCTCGGGGTCGATCCACGGGACGGTGGCAGCGCGCGCCTTGCGGACGGCGTAGGACACCGAGCTGACGATCGGGTAGCCGCACAGCACCCCGAGGGCGATGGCCATGATGGCGACGAGGGCGCCGATGAAGTCCTGGAGGCCGGCCATGGTGTCCGAGCTCAGGTACTCGGTCACGCCGATGAGCCCGAGGGCGCCGGGCACCAGCAGCCAGAACGCCGGCAGGAACGACACGAGCGCCGGTGGCCCCTTCGGCATCCGCTCGACGAGACGGGCGGCGGGCACCATCGCCAGCGCGCCGAAAAAGCCGCTCGAG
>CAZCVS010000567.1:0-1802 GCA_964501845.1 uncultured Iamiaceae bacterium | reverse complement strand
GCCTCCATCTGCACGTGGATCTCCTTCTGCACGATGTTGGGCTTGCGAACGTTCTGGAACTCGTTCGCGCCCGTCTCGCTGGCCGATTCGATCACGAGGTCGCCGGCGCCCACCATGCGCTCGAGCAGGCCCTGGCTGAACAGGACGGTGTTCACCCGTTCGAGCGGGATGTCGGTGCCCGTCTTGCGGATGATCCCCGACCGGGTGATGATGCGATCGGTGGTGAGCACGAAGTGGGTGGTCATCCAGCGGGCGTAGGTGAGTGCCACCCACGCGACGGTGATGAGGAAGCCGACGCCCACCAGCGACGAGGTCACGGTGCCGAGGAAGCCGTCGGGGTTCCACCACACCAGCACCATCATCCCGATGATGACGAGCCCGATGAACGCGGCGCTGGACAGGGCCATGAAGAGCCAGTGGGGACGAAGGTCCAACACGATCTCTTCGTTGTCGTTGAGGAGCGTCGGAGGAAAGGCCACGGCCGGAGTGTAGGTCGGTGACCTGGGCCGTGAGCGGGACGATCGACCCGCTGGGCGACCTACGCTCCCGGGGTGGACCCCGACCGGCTGCTCGACGGCCTCGACCCTTCGCAACGGCGGGCCGTCACCACCGAGGCCCAGCCACTCGCGATCCTCGCCGGGGCCGGCTCGGGCAAGACCCGGGTCCTGACCCGGCGCATCGCCCACCGGTGCGCCACCGGCACCGCAGATGCCCGCCACGTGCTCGCACTCACGTTCACCCGCAAGGCGGCGGCCGAGCTCGACACCCGCCTGCGCGCCTTCGGCCTCCGCGACCTCCCGGCGGCGGGCACCTTCCACGCCGTCGCCTACGCCCAGCTGCGCACACGGTGGGCTGGTGCAGGAACAACGGCCCCGACACTGCTCGACCGCAAGGGCCGGATCCTCGGACGAATCCTGGGCGGGACGACGCGCTTCACGGCGATGGACCTCGCGTCGGAGATCGAGTGGGCCAAGTCCCGGCTCGTCGCTCCGGACCGCTATCCCATCGCCGCCGCCCAGGCCGACCGGCGCCTTCCCGTCGACCCGGAGCGCATCGCCGAGTGGTACCGGCGCTACGAGGCCGACAAGCGCAAGCGCGGCCTCGTCGACTTCGACGACCTGCTGAGCCAGTGCGCCGACGCCATCGTGAACGACCCATCGTTCGCCGCCGCTCAGCGGTGGCGGTTCCGGCACCTGTTCGTCGACGAGTACCAGGACGTCAACCCGCTCCAGGAGCGCCTCCTGCGAGCGTGGCTCGGCGACCGGCCCGACCTCGCCGTCGTGGGCGACCCGAACCAGGCGATCTACTCGTGGAACGGTGCCGACCCCACCTTCCTCGTGGACTTCGCGGCCCAGCACCCCGGCGCCCAGGTCGTCGAGCTCGAGCACTCCTACCGGTCGACCCCGCAGATCCTCCACACCGCCGCCGCCGTCTTGTCCGGGGGCCGGCCGGGGGCTCGCCACGGCCTGCAGCCCCACCGCTCCGACGGCGCCCTCCCGTCGGTGGTGGGCTACGCCTCCGACCTCGACGAGGCCCACGGCATCGCCCGGGCGGTCCACGACAACCACGTGCCCGGCCGACCGTGGTCCGCGCAGGCGGTGCTCGTGCGCACCAACGCCCAGACCTCGGTGATCGAAGCCGCCTTCCGGCGAGCGGCGATCCCCCACCGCGTCCGCGGCGCCGGCCAGCTGCTGGACGATCCCGAGGTGCGCGACCTGCTCGGCCGGCTCGACAAGCTCCGAGAGCCGCTTGCCACCACCCTCGCCGACCTCGCGAGCTCCATCGCCGCCCAGCGCCGCAAC
>CAZCVS010000566.1:0-1804 GCA_964501845.1 uncultured Iamiaceae bacterium | reverse complement strand
ACCTCCGGGTCATCCTCGTCTGCAACGAGGGCTACTCCTCGAGCCTCGCCGCCGCTGACCTCCGCGACCTCGGCATCGCACGGGCCACCGACCTCGTCGGCGGCTACCGGGCCTGGAAGGCCGCCCACCTCTGAACCTACCAACACCTCTGATCCCACGAACACCTCTGATCCCACGAACTTCGTAGGTCAGAGCGCCCGAGGCGGCGCTGTCACCTACGAAGTTCGGATGGTGGGGTCGGGGCAGTGGGAGCGAAGCGGTGCCGAGTTCGCCAGACTGAGCACATGGAAGATCCCGAGACCGTGGTCGATGCCCTCCGCCTGCTGCGAGCGGACGGCTACGAGATCGAGTTCCAGCTCGTCGACGGGCACCTGCAGTGCAACGCCGATGACCGGGCGTGCCCCGCCAGCGACGCCGTGGTCGAGCGGCTCTACCGCTTCGAGGGCGCCAGCGATCCGGGCGACGAGATGGTGGTGTTCGGGCTCCGGGACCCCGAGTCCGGGCGGCGGGGCGTGCTGGCCTCGGCGTTCGGCCTGGCGGCCGACCCGGAGCTGCTCGAGCACCTCGACGGCCTGTCGGTGCGCTTCGCCACCTCCGAGTCCGGATGACGCGCGACCTCAGCGAGCTGCGCGAGTCCTACCAGCGGGCGGGGCTGCGGCGGTCGATCCTCGCGCCGGACCCCATCGAGCAGTTCGAGCACTGGTGGGACGAGTGGCAGGCGACGGACCCCTATGACGTCGCCGCCTGCGTGCTGGCCACGGTCGACGCCGACGGACAGCCATCGGCCCGATATGTGCTGTGCCGATCGTTCGGCCCCGACGGGTTCGTCGTGTACACGAACCAGCAGAGCCGCAAGGCTCGCGACCTGGCCGCCAGCCCGCGGGCATCGCTCGCGTTCGGGTGGCTGGAGCTGGCCCGACAGGTCCGCATCGAGGGCCCCGTCTCGCTGGTCGACGATGCCACCGCTGACACCTACTGGAACAGCCGGCCCCGAGGTAGCCAGATCGGCGCCTGGGCCTCGGCGCAGAGCGAGCCCGTCGCCGACCGCGACGAGCTCGACCGCCAGCAGGCCGCCATCGAGGAGCGCTTCGGCACCGACCTCGCGGACGGTCCGATCCCGCGCCCTCCGCACTGGGGCGGCTACCGCATCGCCATCGACCGCATCGAGTTCTGGCAGGGCCAGCCCAACCGCCTCCACGACCGCTTCGAGTACACCCGCCAGCCCGACACCCCCGACACCCCCTGGGCCATCACCCGCCTCTCCCCCTGAGCACTCTGATCACCATGGCCCTCCTCCCCCTCTTTCACTTCACCCCATCCCACCCCCGCCGGAAGTTGGTGTGCGAAGCGGCGCTGTGCCTCGTTTCGCACACCAAGTTCGTCGGGTTTGGGGCGGTCAGGCGTGGGGCGCGGAGTCGTCGGCGTTGGGGTCCGGGGTTGCACCGGGCCCGGAGCGGAGCAGGGCGATGAGCACGCCGCCGCAGACGATGAGCGCGAGGACGAGGGCGACCTGGAGCGGGTCGAGGTCGCCGAGCCAGTTGGAGATGTCGCTCGACCAGCTCGTGACCAGGCCGACGGGGCCGCGGGTGGCGTCCTGGCGGCCCTGCTGGATGAGGCGGATCTCGTAGACGCCGAACCAGGCGAGGTAGGCACCGGCGATCACCATGATCGCCCCCGCGACCCGGGTGAAGTAGGGCATCGCGCTGCGCAGCTTGACCAAGACGCCCTGGCGGGCGAGGGCCAACGAGACGGTGAGCACCATGAGGAGCAGGGCCATGCCCAGGCCGTAGGCGACGAACGTGGC
>CAZCVS010000565.1:0-1815 GCA_964501845.1 uncultured Iamiaceae bacterium | reverse complement strand
GGCGCCCTCACGGCGAAGCCGTACCGCTTCAAGGCCCGCCCGTGGGACCTCGACGTGGTCGAGTCGACCTGCATGGGCTGCTCGGTCGGCTGCCGGTTGGTGGTCGACGCCTCGCGCAACGAGGTCCTCCGCTACGTGGGCGTGGACTCCGATCCGGTCAACTGGAGCTGGCTCTGCGACAAGGGCCGCTTCGGGTTCGAGGCCGTCGGCGCCGAGGCCCGCCTCAGCGCCCCGCTCGCCAAGGACACCACCGGCACGCTGGCCGAGACCCGCTGGGCCGATGCGCTCACCGCCGCCGCCCGCGCCATCAAGACCGGCCTCGACCGCAGCGGCCCCGCCGGCACCGCGGTCATCGGCGGGTCGCGCCTCACCAACGAATCGCAGTACGCCTGGGCCAAGCTGGCCAAGGGCGTCATCGGCACCGACTCCGTCGACGCCCAGCTCGGCGACGGCCTCCCCGCCGCCGCCGTGGCGGCGCTGCCGCAGGCCACCATCGACGAGGCCTGCGCCGCCGGCGGCACGCTGCTGGTCATCGGGTCCGATCCCAAGGACGAGCTGGCGGTGCTGTTCCTGCGCATCCGCGACGCCGTCACCCGCCACCAGGCCACCGTCATCGAGCTGGCCCCGGTGCCCACCTCGCTCACCGAGCTGGCCGCCCACTCGGTGCGCACGGTCCCCGGTGCGGTCAACGAGACCGTGGCCCAGATCATCGCCGGCGAGGGCGACCTCGCCGCCGTGCGCGACCAGCTCGCCAAGGGTCCGTTCACCGTCCTGCTCGGCCGGGGCTCGGTCGCCGAGAGCCCTGATGCCGTGATCGCCGCGGCCGCCGCCCTGCTCGAGGCCTTCCCCGAAGTTCGCTTCCTCTCGGGCCTGCGCCGCAGCAACGTCCACGGCGCCATCGACTTCGGCCTGGCCCCGGGCCTGCTGCCCGGCCGGGTCGCGCTCGACGAGGGCCAGGAGTGGTCCTCGCGGTTCTGGGGGACCGTGCCCGCCGAGGCCGGGCTCGACACCACCGGCATCCTCGCCGCCGCCGCCGACGGCAAGATCGACACGCTGATCCTGCTGGGCGCCGACCCGCTGGGCGACTTCCCCGACCGGGAGCTCGCCGCACGCGGCATCGCCGGTGCCCGCACGGTCATCGCCGTCGACACCCTGCCCAACCCGTCGGTGCTGGCGGCGGACATCGTGTTGCCGGCCGCCGGCTTCACCGAGGTCGACGGCACCCACACGAACATCGAGGGCCGGATCTCGGTCGTGAACCAGAAGGTCACCGCGCCGGGCACCGCCCGCCCCGACTGGATGATCGCCGCCGAGCTGGCGTTCCGCCTGGGCGCCGATCTCCAGCTCACCTCGGTCGACGACATCTGGGACGAGATCTCGGAGATCTCCCCTCGCCACCAGGGCATCACCGTCGCCCAGCTCGCCGCCGAGACCGACGGCATCGTGCTGCGGCCCGCCGCCCCGGTGGCGGAGGCCGCCGCCGACGTCGAGACCAACGGGGAAGACGCCGAGACCGTCGCCGACCCCGAGGCCCAGGACCACGCCGTCGCCGCTGATGCCGCGGGCGAGGTCGCAGAGGCCGAGGCCCAGGAGGCTGCCGCCACCGAGGCGCAAGCTGGTGCCGAAGCCGACGATGCTGAGGTCGAGGCCGAAGCCGCCGCGCCGGCCGAGCCCACCGGCCCGGCCACCGTCGCCTTCGACCCGATCACGTACGAGGCGCCGGCGGTCGACGCCTATTCGCTTCGCCTGGTGACCTACCGCAAGCTGTTCGACCTCGGCACGCTCGTCCAGGCCGCCCCGTCGCTGGCCGGTCTC
>CAZCVS010000564.1:0-1833 GCA_964501845.1 uncultured Iamiaceae bacterium | reverse complement strand
CGTCGACGCGCTCGAGGATGTAGGGGAGCCAGCCGATCTGGCCCTCGGAGTAGGCCAGGGTCAGCTTCGGGAACTGGACGAGCTTGCCGCTGAAGAGCCAGTCGCTGAGCGACGCCATGGAGTTGTTGAACGACAGCGACGCGGCGACCGCGACGGGGGCGTCGCTGGAGGTGGCGGGCATCCGCGACGACGAGCCGATGTGCATGTTGATCGTGGTCTCGGTCTCCTCGCAGGCGGCGATGAACGGGTCCCAGAACCCCGAGTGGATCGAGGGGAGGCCGAGGTGCGGGGGGATCTCGGAGAAGGTGACGGCGTGGACGCCGCGTGCGGCGTTGCGGCGGACCTCGGCGGCGGCGAGCTCGGCGTCCCAGAGCGGGACGATGATCAACGGGATGAGGGCACCGTTCGAGTCGCCGCACCACTCCTCGACCATCCAGTTGTTGTAGGCCTCGACGCAGGCGAGGCCCATCTCGCGGTCGGGGTGCTCGGTGAAGGTCTGGCCGCAGAACCGGGGGAACGACGGGAAGCACAGCGACGCCTCGACGTGGTTCATCTCCTGGTCGGCGATGCGGGCCTTGGGGTCGTAGCAGCCCGGGCGCATCTCGTCGTAGGTCATGGGTGTCATGGTCATCTCGTCGCGCGAGTAGCCGACGGCCGCAACGTGGCGCTTGTGGATGTAGACGAGGTCGCCGAACACCCAGCAGTCCGCCGGCCGGCCCGAGGGGTCGAACTCCTGCTCGTAGGCGCCGCCGCCGATGTGGGCCATCGCCCCGACGCCGCGCCGCTCGATGCGGGGGCCGTCGGCCTTGAACTTCTGGGGCAGGTACTCCTGCCACACGTGCGCGGGCTCGACCACGTGGTCGTCGACGCTGATGATCTTCGGCAGCTCGGGCACGGGCCCTCCCGGTTTCTGACGGACCGTCAGATCCTACCCGACGCCTGGTCGACCCTCCACCAGGAGGGCACGGGGGCGCAGGTCAGGCCGCGGGCGGGACCTCGGCGTCCACTGGCGGAAGGCCGGTCGTGAAGGTCAGCGGCGCCGCGATGCCCGACGGCAGCGGGATGTCGGGGCGCAAGCCGACCAGGACGCACGCTCCGGGGCGTGCGGCGCAGTCGTAGGCGGTGCCGTCGACGGTCAGCACGCGCGCAACGTCGTACGACAGCACGACGGTGCCCTCTGCGGCGACGGTCGAGCGGACGGCGGTCGATGGGTCGCAGCTGTCCGACCCGCTCGCCGTGTCGATCGCCAGGCACGCGGTGATGTCGATCGGTCCGGGGGAGAGGTTCGTTCCCGCCACCGTGGCCGTGGTGCCGTCCTCGAGCTCGGACGGGGGATCGATGTGCAGCGCGGCGCCCGAGGGCTCGAGGCCCGGTGCTGCGGAGGGCATCAGCTCGGCGAGGTTCGAGCTCAGGGTGGAGACGTCGGTGGTCGGCTTCTCTCCGCGGGTGCCGCCGCCGGTGGTGCTCGACAGGACCTGGGATCCGAGCCAGACGGTCAGCCCGATGCCGACGAGCAGGCCGCCGAGCCCGAACACCCCGCACCCGACGGCGCTCGATCCTCCCACGGCGCGACCCATGGACCGAGGCTACGGCGGCGCCGGTTCGGACGCCGGATCTGCGGGTGACGACATCGGGCAGCACCGTGGCTCCCTCGCTCTGACGGGCCGTCAGATACGCTCGCCAGCCGTATGCCCGCACCGCCGCTCGCGTCTCTCATCGCTCCCGGATCCACCGCCATCATCACCTCCGAGGTCCAGAACGGGGTGGTGGGAGAGCGATCGGCGCTGCCGGCCCTCGCCGAGGCCGCGGCCCCGGTCATCGACCGGCTCGGCG
>CAZCVS010000563.1:0-1833 GCA_964501845.1 uncultured Iamiaceae bacterium | reverse complement strand
CGTGCCAGGACATGTCGTACACGCCGAGGTCGATCGAGTTGCCCTCGAAGAACCCCGGCATGCGCCGGCCCACGTTCGGCGAGAACAGGATCGTCGCGGCCGAGTAGACCCCGAACAGGAGGCTGATCGACACGATGAGCTTGGTCACCTCGGACACGTTCCACAGCCCGCGGATGATCACTCGCTCCACCACGGCGCCGAACAGCGGGGCGATGACCAGCAAGATCGCGGCGAGCGCGACCGGTGCCGGCCAGCCCAGGTCGACCCGCAGCCTCCAGTAGACGAACGCCGCGAACATGCCGGTGGCACCGTGGGCGAAGTTGAAGATCCCCGACGTCGTGTAGGTGACCACCAGCCCGCTCGCCGCGATGGCGTAGAGCGAGCCGGTGACCAGCCCGATGATGGTGAACGTCAGGAAGTCGTCCAAGGCGGCGGCTCAGGCCGGCTCGACTTCGGCGACGTTGTCGTCGCCACAGGCGAAGTCCTCGTCGGTGGGACCCCAACGGGTGAACTCCCCGTCTTTGATCTCCATGACCATCTGGCACTGGGCCGGGTCGTTCTCGGCAGGGTTCGTCGAGGCGTGCAGGCCGCCACCGGTCCACTCGGTGACCTTGCCGGCGCCTTCGAGGATGCAGCTCCGGGTGAGGTCGTCGGCCCGGTCGCAGTCGCGGGCCAGGGTGGCGAACAGCAGCCAGGCCGAGGTGCTCTGCATGCCGAGCAGGGCCTTCTTGCCGCCTTGGGTGTCCATCACGTCGAGGTACTGCTGGGTCGCCGGGTTCTCGGCCGCCTCCTCCATCGGGATGAACACGCTGCTGATGAGCGCGCCGTCGACGGCGGCGCCGCCAGCTTCGATGAACTCCTGGTCGTAGAAGTTGGTCTCGTAGTAGCGGACCTCGGGCTCGAAGCCGACCTGGGCCCGGGCCTGCTCGAAGGCGGCGGCGTTGCCGCCCTCGCCGATGAACTTCTGGAACTTCACGCCGTCGTTCTGCATGGCGGTCGCGAAGGGCTTCCAGTTGGCCTCACCGTTCACGCCGTAGGTGCCCTCGTAGACGATCGTGGCGCCCACGGACTCGAAGCCCTGCGATTCCTTGCTGAACTGCGCCGCCAGCGTCTGGAAGTCGGCGGTGAGGAACCCGGTGGCGTCGATGGCACCCGGGAACTCCTCGTCGACCAGCTTGAGGCCGGCGACGATGAAGCGGTCACCGGGGTTCGGGATCGGCTGGACCGTGCGGCCCTCCTCGGGGGTCTGACCGGCGAGGCCGGCCTTCTCCGGGGTGACGGCGAAGCCGGCGACGTCGATGAGGCCGCACGCACCACCGGTGGACTCCCACAGGTTGTCCTGCACGGCACCGCCGCCGACCATGGCGAAGTCGGTCTTGCAGGCGGCGTCGATGGCCGGCTTGTAGTCGGTGAGCTTGGCGTCGTGCTTGTTGAGCTCGAGCAACTTGCCGTTGATGCCGCCGGCGGCGTTGCACCACTCGACGAACGCGTCGCCCGCATCGAAGAGCTCCTGGTTCAGGCCCGGTCGGGCGGAGAACCCGGGATCGGCCACCGTGCCGAGCACGATCGTGTCCTCGCTGACGCCCTGCGAGTCGTCGCCCGACGGCACGGTGCCGCCGCCTTCGTTGGGACCGCAGACGCCCTCGAGGTCTCCCCAGTCGCCGGCCCCGCCTCCGCTGTCGTCGCCGGGGGCGGTCGTGGTGGCGTTGCCGGTGCCGCCCGACGAGTCCTCGCCGCGATCGCCACAACTGGCGACGACGACGGTGAGCGCGAGCACGGCGAGAAGGCCGACGAGCTTCTTCATGATTTCCCCATCTGTTCGTGTCCTCGCAG
>CAZCVS010000562.1:0-1854 GCA_964501845.1 uncultured Iamiaceae bacterium | reverse complement strand
GGCGAGCTGCTCGAGCGACTCCATGACCAGCGCGGTGCCGATGCCCTTGCTGGCGTGGTCAGGCCGGATCGACAGCGGGCTCAGCACCAGCACCTCGACCAGCTCCTCCGGATCATCGACCCAGGCCCGGGTGTAGGCCACGTGGCCGACGATCTCGTCGTCGAGCTCGGCCACGAACGACAAGCCGAGCCAGGCGACCGACGCACGGAGGTCGTCGAGCAGCGCCGCCAGGGCATCGTCGCCGAACGCGGCGCCGACCAGGGTACGGACGGCGTTCTCATCCTCGGGCAGCTCCGGCCGGATGACCAGGCCGGAGCTCACTTGGCGAGCAGATCGGCGATGCGCTGGATCCCCTCGCCCAGGTCGTCATCGCCCAAGGCGAACGACAGGCGGGCGTAGCCGGGAGCGCTGAACGCCTCACCCGGCACGATGGCGACCTTGGCCTCCTCGAGGATGAGATCGGCGAGCTCCAGCGTGGTGCGCACCTCGCGGCCCAGGACGGGTCGCTGGAGGACGGCCTTGAAGCTGGGGAACGCGTAGAACGCGCCCTCGGGCTCCAGCACGGTGACGCCGGGGATGGAGCTCAGCGACCGGTACATGTTCACCCGGCGGCGATCGAAGGACTCGCGGAACCGGGCGACATCGTCGAGGCCGCCCGACACGGCCGCGAGCGCGGCGCGCTGCGACACGTTGGCGACGTTGGACGTCTCGTGGCTCTGGAGGTTGGTCGCGGCCTTGATGATGTCGGTGGGGCCGATCATCCACCCGACCCGCCAACCGGTCATGGCATAGGTCTTGGCCACGCCGTTGAGCACCAGGCAGCGGTCGGCGAGCTCCGGCACCAGCACCGGCATGGAGTGGTGCTCGGCGTCGCCGTAGGTGAGGTGCTCGTAGATCTCGTCGGTGATGACCCAGATGCCGTGCTCGACGGCCCAGCGCCCGATGGCCTCGACCTCGTCGCGCGGGTAGACGGCGCCGGTGGGGTTCGACGGGCTCACGAAGACGAGCGCCTTGGTCTTCGGCGTCCGTGCCCGCTCGAGCTGCTCCACCGTGACCCGGAACCCCGAGCCCTCGTCGGTGGCGATCTCGACCACGGTGCCACCGGCTCGGCGGATCGGCTCGGGGTAGGTGGTCCAGTACGGCGCCGGGAGGATGACCTCGTCGCCCGGGTCGATGAGCGTGGCGCAGGCGTTGGCGACGGCGTGCTTGCCGCCGTTGGTGATGAGCACCTGGGCGGCGTCGACGTCGTACCCGCTGTCGCGAGCCGTCTTGGCCGCGACCGCCTCCTTCAGCTCGGGCAGGCCCCCGGCCGGGGTGTAGCGGTGGTTCTTCGGGTCCCGGCAGGCCGCGACCGCCGCCTCGACGATGTGGTCGGGCGTCGGGAAGTCCGGCTCGCCGGCACCGAATCCGATGACCGGCTCGCCCGCCGCCTTGAGCGCCTTGGCCTTGGCGTCGACGGCCAGCGTGGCCGAAGGGGCGATGGCGGCGATGCGGTCGGAGACTCGTGAACCCATGGGTGCCATGGTGCCACGCCCCCTCCCCCGCCAAGAACCCCGTTCGGCCAGTCCGCACCACCCACCCGAACCCGGCACCGATCACGGACACCCCCCTCCCACATCGGTGCCAGGTTCGCACCACTCGCCGCGGCCCATCCGAACCCGGCACGGATCACGGACACCCAGGTCCTCCATCGGTGCCGGGTTCGGCGAGGGTCCGGCGGACGGCTTCGACCGGCGCGGGTCACGGCTGCGAGACTCGGCCCATGGCTGCGACCCCCTCGATCACCATCCCTGCCGACCTCCTCCCCGCCGACGGCCGCTTCGGCTGCGGCCCGTCCAAGGTCCGCCCGGAGGC
>CAZCVS010000561.1:0-1869 GCA_964501845.1 uncultured Iamiaceae bacterium | reverse complement strand
CGTCGTCGCAGTGGGCGCCGTAGTCGCCGACGATGGAGTCGCCGGTGTCCCAGTACGACTTCGGCTCAGGGTTGAGCCAGTAGACGTGGCGGGCCTTGTGCTGCATCTCCTTGATCACCCAGCTCTGGGACGCGTGGTAGTTGTTCCGGGCGTCGCCGAGGATGATGACCGTGGTCTTCGGGCCGATCTCCTTGCCCCACTTGTTGTGGAACACCTCGAAGGCGTGGCCGTAGTCCGAGTGGCCGTCGACCCAGACCACGTCGGCCTCGGTGTTGACGCGGTGCACGGCCTCGGTGACATCCTCGACGCCCTCGAAGTAGCTGGTGACCTCGTCGATCCCGTCGATGAACACGAACGAGCGGACCTTCGAGAACTGGCCGCTGATGGCGTAGACGAGCATCAGGGTGAACCGGGCGAAGGCGGCCACCGAACCGGAGATGTCGGCGATGACGAAGATCTCGGGCTTGTGGGGCTTGGGGTGGCGGAACTTGGGCTCGGCCGGGACGCCGCCGTAGCTGAGCGAGGCGCGCACGGTGCGGCGGAAGTCCAGCGGGCCCTTGCGGTTGTGCCGGCGCTTGCGGGCCAGGCGGACGGCCAGGCGGCGGGTGAGCGGGACCAGCGCCTTGCGCAACCCGACCATCTCCTCCCGGGACGCGTGCATGAAGTCGACGTCCTCGGGGAGCGGCTTGCGCAGAGTCTTGGCCATGGCCTCGACGCCGCGGTCGGCGACGAGACGGCGGCGGATCTCGGCCTCGATCTCCTTCTTCAGCGCCTCGACGCGGTGCTCGTACTCGTCCTGCTCGAGGCGCTCCTCCAGCGGGCTGAGCGGCTCGCCGGCGTCGTCCGCGGTCTGGCGGCGCTGCTCCATCATCTTCTCGAGCAGGCCATCGAGGTCGAGGTTCCGCAGCGTCCGGTAGAGGTAGTAGGTGCCGCCGACCGGTCGGCCCGGCTCCATACCGGCGAAGCGCTTCACGGCCTGGCGGGCGATCGCGCGCATGAGGGCCTCGTCGCCCTTCATCATCGCCTGGTAGAGCAGCTGCTGGAGCTCCTCGGGGGTGAGGGCGTCGCCGCCCCCCTGGCCGGATTGGCCCGATCCACCGTCGCCCTGGGCGTCGTTCTCGGCGTCGTCGAGGAGGTCGGCGAGATCCGGGTCCAGCGAGTCGTCGTCGATGCCGTACTTGGCACCTCGCAGCGAGAAGTACACCTCGAACACGGTCTCGAACGAGCGCCAGTGCGCCTGGTTCTTCACCAGGGTCGCAGCAAGGGCGTACTTGAACGTCTCGCGCTCTTCGAGGGGGATGTGCTCGATGGCCGCCATGGCGTCGAGGTTCTCGGTGAGGCTGACCGGGAGGCCGGCCTCACGCAGCTCGACGATGAACCCGTTCAGCAGATCCAGCAGGGGCTCACCTGCCGCGTGGACCTCGGGCTCGGCGGTGTCGGTCATGCGAGGCCTACTTGGGCCCCGGGGCGAACTGCTTGGCGCCCTGCTTGTCGGCCGCGAACTCGCGGACGGCCTTGGCGATGTCGGTCTGGTACTTGAGCAAGATGTTGGCGGTGCTCGACGCCGTCTCGGCATCGATCTGCTCGACGCCGAGGAGCATGAGGGTGTTGGCCCAGTCGAGCGTCTCGGACACCGACGGGCTCTTCTTCAGCTCGAGCTGGCGCAGCGAGCGCACGATGCGGGCGACCTGGTCGGCGAGGTTGTCGGTGATGTCCGGCACCTTGGTGAGGACGATCTCCTTCTCGCGCTCGAGATCCGGGTAGTCGACGTGGAGGAACAGGCAGCGGCGCTTGAGGGCCTCGGACAGCTCGCGGGTGTTGTTGGACGTGAGGAACACCAGCGGGATCTGCTTGGCCGTGACGGTACCG
>CAZCVS010000560.1:0-1871 GCA_964501845.1 uncultured Iamiaceae bacterium | reverse complement strand
GTTCGAGGACGAGTCGGTCAGCGAGATCTTCGGCGGCGAGAACCAGAAGTAGCCGGTCGGTCCGGCAGTCTGGCCAGACCCGAATGGGTCCGCCATCAGGTCAGACCCTAGGCTGGCGAACCGTCTATCCAACCGAAAAGCGCTCCGGCGCGATCTCTGAAGTAGGGAGCTACCGATGGCTGAGATCACCCTGAAGGCCGCAACCGGCCGTGAACTGGGCAGTGGCCCGTCCAAGCGGATCCGTGCCGAGGGCAACGTCCCCGGTGTGGTGTACGGCCTCGATGCCGACCCGATCCCCGTGACCGTGGAGTGGAAGCCGCTCCGCGAGGCACTCACGACCGACGCCGGCCTCAACGCCCTGATCGACCTCGATGTCGACGGCGACGTGTCGCTCACCGTGGTCAAGGAGCTCCAGCGCCACCCGATCCGCGGCAACGTGCTCCACATCGACTTCCTGCGAGTCAGCGCGGATGCCGAGATCACCGTCGAGGTGCCGATCGTGCTCGAGGGCGAGGCCAAGGCCGTGCTGTCTGAGGGCGGCACCGTCGATCACCTGCTCTACACGCTGTCGATCAACGCCAAGCCGGCCGACATCCCCAACGAGCTCACCGTCGACATCTCCGCGCTGGAGATCGGCGGCTCGATCCACGTGTCCGACATCACCCTCCCGGCCGGCGTCTCCACCGACGTCGACCCCGAGGACACCGTGGTCACCGGGACCCAGGCGGCCATCGTCGAGGAGCCCGAGCCCGCTGAGGGCGCCGAGGGCGAGGGTGAGGCCGCTGCGGCCGACGAGGCCGCAGCCGAGGGTGACGGCGAGGGCTGACGCCCCCGTCGGGGTGTGACGCCGTGGCGTTCCGACGCTCGCCGCAACGGCGAGGGACCCCTGCAGATCTGGTGGTGCTCGGCCTCGGCAACCCCGGGGCCGAGTACGCCCACTCGCGCCACAACATCGGCGCGGACGTGGTCGAGCTCCTGGCCGAGCGCCACGGCGGTCGCCTGAAGGCCGCGTCCAAGGAGCGGTCCCTGGTGGCTGAGGTGCGCATCGGGACGGCCCGGGTGGTCCTGGCGTTCCCTCAGACCTTCTACAACGAGGCCGGCAACGCGGCGCGCCTGCTGCTGGAGCGCCACGGCATCGACGACCTTCACCGACTGGTGGTGGTCCACGACGAGATGGACCTGCCGCCCGGCAAGCTCAAGGTGAAGATCGGCGGGGGGCTGGCCGGCAACAACGGCCTGAAGTCCATCAAGGCCCACCTGAAGACCGAGGACTTCGTCCGGGTCCGCGTCGGGATCGGAAAGCCACCGGGCCGCCAGGAGGGCGTCGACCACGTCCTGCGCCGGCCCGGCAAGGCCGAGAAGGCCGAGCTCGACGTCGCCATGGCGGAGGCCGCCGACGCCGTCGAGGCGATCCTCGCCGACGGTGCCGAAGCCGCCCAGACCCGCTTCAACCAGCGCGCCTGACCCCACGCAGGGCCGAGGTGGTCCCGAGCGCGCTCACCCGGCGAGGGTCTGCACGCCGGCGGCGGTGATCCGCCGCCGACGTGCAGACTTGCCGGGCCGCCGCCATCCAGCCGCCAACTCGATCGCTTCCTCTGAGATGATTCGGACTGCAACCTCCCTCAGCTCGTACAGAGACGCGGGCGCCTCGGATCGTTGCAGCTTCTTGGATGTCGTCCGACTCCGCCCCCCGTGGCCTGGACGCCCCCCTCACCCGGGCTGCTCGTTGGCGGCCTCCCATGCTGCGATCGTGGCCTCGGCTTGCTCGAGCACCTCGGGGTACTCGTCGAGGTCGTAGAACCGGTTCGCCCAACGCCCGACGGTGTTCCCGTCCGCATCACGGACGCGCACGGCGTTGACCACCGTCAGCG
>CAZCVS010000559.1:0-1878 GCA_964501845.1 uncultured Iamiaceae bacterium | reverse complement strand
CCGAACCCAGAATGCCCACGCGCTTGATCGTCATGGGCGGTCAAGCTACCGATCCCGCCTCGTCCCCGCCCAACTCGGACCCGTCAGCAGGGTCAGTAGGGTCGGGGCATGTCTGGACACCTGGCACTGGTCGGCGGCGGCGAGTTCACCGAGGGATGCACGTTCGACGCCGGTCTGCTCGAGGCCAGCGGCGCCTCCGAGGTGCTGGTCGTGCCGACCGCGGCGGCCTACGAGCACCCGCAGCGGCTGGTGGAGCTGGCGACCGGATGGTTCGACCGACTCGGCGTGGCGGCCAGGGGCCTGGACCTGCTGGCCCGCCCCGATGCCTCGCGCCCCGACGTGGTGGAGGCGCTCGCGGCGTCGAAGTTCACCTACCTGGTGGGTGGCTCGCCCCTCCACCTGCGCGCCGTGGTGAAGGACTCGCCCGCATGGGACGCCATCGAGGCCGCCTGGCTGGCGGGCGGCGTGCTGGCCGGCTCGTCGGCCGGTGCCATGGTGCTGTGCGATCCGATGGTCGACCCTCGCGGCGGCGCCTTCACCCTGGGCTTGGGCTTGCTCTCGGGTGTTGCGGTGATCCCGGCCCACAACCACTGGTCCGAGGATGCGGCCCACCGGACCCGCAAGATGAGCCCGCCGAGCCTCGTGCTCGCCGGCATCGACGAGCGCACGGCGCTGATCCGCGACCCCGACGGCACGTGGCGGGCCGACGGCGCCGGCGAGGTCGTCCTCTTCTTGGGCGGCGATCCGACGGACCTGTCCGCGCTTCCCGGTTGACGAGCGGCCCGAGTCAGCTCTCGGTGATGGTCACCGATTCGATGGTGACCTGCTCGCTCGGCACCCCGGTGCCGTCGTCGAGGTCAGCGATCGCCTGGAGCACGTCGAGGCCCTCGGTCACCGTGCCGAACACGGCGTAGGCGCCGGCGCTGGCGCCGATGGCGTTGGGATCGCCGAGGTAGGAGCCGCCTTCGTTCGCCAGGAAGAAGAACTGGCCGCCGGCCGTCCCGGGGCCGGCGTTGGCCATGGCGATGGTGCCAGGGGCGTAGTCCTCCGACGAGAACGGCATGCCCTCGTCGGGGATCGAGTAGCCGGGGCCCTCATCCGCATTGCTCTGGGTGTGCGGCGACCCACCCTGGATGATGCCGCTGCCCGCCTCGGTGCGGAACAGGTCGGTGCCGTCGAAGTAGCCGGAGCGGGCGAGGTTCACGAAGCTGTTCGTGGTGACCGGTGTGCGCTCGGTGTCGAGCTCGAGGACCACGGTGCCCTCGGAGGTCTCGACCGTGGCCGTGTAGGTCTTGTCCAGGTCGATGCACTGCTCCGGTGCATCGTCGAAGGTGAGGACCGGCTCGTCGACCCCGTCAGCAGGAGCACACTCGCCGGTGCCGTACTCCGCTGGCATCTCGGACGATGGTTCCTCACCCGCAAGGGTGGTCGTGGTCTCGTTGCCGGCGCCCTCGTCGGTGCTGCTCGAGCAGCTCATCAGCAGCATCGCGATCACCAAGATGACGGCGATGATGACGACGTTGCGGATGGTGCGGTTGCGCTTGGCCCGAGCGGCGGCGGCCTGCTCGGCTTCGATCTTGGCGGCCCGGTTGGCCTTCTGGCGGTCTCGCTTCTCGGTACCCATGAGGCCGAGACCCTACTGCGCTGCTCGCGTCTGGTAGCGGCGCGAACGCTCGTCGTGCCGCTCCAGATGGTCCGGTGCCCCGAAAGCGGCCAGAATGGGCCGATGCGCGACGAGGACCACGCCGAGGAAGCCGACGATGCCGTCGTCGACGACCCCAACGACACGGCGTTCAGCGGCCAGGTGGGCCAGCGGCTGCGGGCCATCCGCCAGGCCCAGGGCCTCTCGCTGGCCGAGGTCGAGGCCCGGTCCGAGGG
>CAZCVS010000558.1:1142-1882 GCA_964501845.1 uncultured Iamiaceae bacterium | reverse complement strand
GCGAGACGCGCGAGTGGCTCGATTCGCTCGAGGCGGTGGCCTCGCAGCACGGGCAGGGGCGGGCCGAGTACCTGATCCAGCGGCTGCTGGCCCACAGCGACGACATCGGGCTCCAGATCCCCCACCTGGTGCAGACGCCGTACGTGAACACCATCCCGATCGCCGACGAGCAGGCCCGCTACTGGTTCCCCGGCGACCTGGACCTGGAGCGGCGGATCCGGGCGTTCATCCGCTGGAACGCCGCGGTCATGGTGGTGAAGGCCAACAAGGTGGCCGAGGGCATCGGCGGCCACCTCGCCACGTTCGCCTCGTCCGCCGCGCTCTACGACGTCGGCTTCAACCACTTCTGGCGGGGCAAGGACGACGGCAACAACGGCGACTCGGTCTACATCCAGGGCCACGCCGCACCGGGCATCTACGCCCGGGCCTTCCTCGAGGGCCGCCTCGGCGAGGAGGAGCTCGACTACTTCCGCCGCGAGATCGGCGGCACCGGGCTGTCGAGCTATCCGCATCCCCGCCTCATGCCCGACTTCTGGGAGTTCCCCACCGTGTCGATGGGCCTCGGCCCGATCAACTCGATCTACCAGGCCCGCTTCAACCGCTACCTCCACCACCGCCAGCTCGAGGACACCTCCAACAGCCGGGTGTGGTGCTTCGTGGGCGACGGCGAGTGCGACGAGCCCGAGACGCTCGGCTCCATCGCCCTCGCCGGCCGGGAGCGGCTCGACAACCTGACCTGG
>CAZCVS010000558.1:84-1132 GCA_964501845.1 uncultured Iamiaceae bacterium | reverse complement strand
AACGGCAAGATCATCCAGGAGCTCGAGGGCGTGTTCCGCGGCGCCGGCTGGAACGTGATCAAGGTCGTGTGGGGCTCCGCCTGGGACGAGCTCATCGAGAACGACCACGACGGCCTGCTCGTGCGGAAGATGAACGAGACGGTCGACGGGGAGTTCCAGCGCTTCACCGTCGAGGACGGCGCCTACATCCGCGAGACCTTCTTCGGGCCCGATCCGCGCCTGCGCAAGATGGTCGAGCACCTGACCGACGAGGAACTGCGGTGGCTCCCCCGCGGCGGGCACGACTACCGCAAGCTGTACGCCGCCTACAAGGCGGCCACCGAACAGCGCGGCGCCCCCACCGTCATCCTCGCCAAGACGGTGAAGGGCTGGACGCTCGGCACCGATGTCGAGGGTCGCAACGCCACCCATCAGATCAAGAAGCTGTCGAACAAGCAGCTGCGCGCCCTGCGGGTCCGGTTGCACCTCGAGGAGGAGATCCCCGAGGAAGCCCTGGCCGACGGGGCCGAGGCGCCGTACTACCGGCCCGCCGATGGCTCGCCCGCCCACGAGTACCTGATGGGCCGCCGCCGGGCGCTGGGCGGGTCCCTCCCCAAGCGCCAGGTCCGCACCACGAAGCCGCTCACCCTGCCCGCCGACACGGTGTTCGACGAGTTCCGGGGCGGGTCCGGCAAGAAGGCGGCATCGACCACGACCGCGTTCACCCGCATGCTCCGGGCGTTCGGCCGCGACCCCGGGTTCGGCGAGCGGATCGTGCCGATCATCCCCGACGAGGCCCGCACCTTCGGCATGGACTCCCTGTTCAAGGAGTTCGGGATCTACGCCTCCCACGGCCAGAAGTACGAGCCGGTCGACCACTCGCTGCTGCTCAGCTACACCGAGACCCTCGACGGCCAGCTCCTGGAGGAGGGCATCACCGAGGCCGGCTCGCTGGCATCGTGGACCGCGGCCGCCACCGCCTACGCCACCCGGGGCGTCCCGATGGTGCCGTTCTTCATCTTCTACTCGATGTTCGGGTTCCAGCGGGTCGGCGACCTGATCTGGCAGG
>CAZCVS010000558.1:0-74 GCA_964501845.1 uncultured Iamiaceae bacterium | reverse complement strand
ATGGACTCCCTCTTCAAGGAGTTCGGCATCTACGCGTCGGAGGGCCAGAAGTACGAGCCCGTCGACCACAAGCT
>CAZCVS010000557.1:0-1894 GCA_964501845.1 uncultured Iamiaceae bacterium | reverse complement strand
CGCCCGACCAGATCGGCGATCACGCGGGCCGGGGCGTCGTAGGGGCCCGAGGCCATCAGTTGAACCCTCGGTTGTCCTGCTTGAGAGCGGTGTCGACGCTGACCGCGGCCGCCACCACCAGGGAGCGCAGCGGGTCCTCGAGCGGCCGGTGGATCTGCACGACGTAGTTGTCCGCCGCGGTGAACAGGGCCCGGGTCAGGCCGGAGAAGGTCTTGGTGATGCGGCCGACCTCCTGCTCCTGGTGGTCCTGGATGTTCCAGTTCCAGGCCCGCCAGTTCTCGCCGTTGATCATCCCGTAGCGCTGGCCGTTGGAGACCAGGGCGAAGCGGATCTTGCCGAACACGTTCTCCTGGATGATCTGGCCGACCTCGGCGCCCGCGCCGTCCTGCACGATGACCTTGGACTTCACGACCTTGGCCGGCCGGGTGAGCTGGAGCACGACCTGGTGGCTGTGGTCGAGCACCTGGAGCTTGTGGGTGAAGAACTGGTCGTAGGAGCCCATCAGCCGCAGCGCCTTCTTGGCCGCGCTCTGGCCAACCTGGCGCACGGCGCCGATCTGGACCCCGTGCTGGTCCGAGATGGCGTACTCGTTGTTGAGCTCGATGATCTTGGCCTTCTGGTTCACCACCAGGACCGGCTCGTTCATCAGGTGCCCGCCGCCGGCCACTGCCCCCGCGGTCACGCCCGCGGCGGCCAGGTCCCGGGCGATCTTCTCGGGCGCCACATCGCGCACCGGAACCTTGGCCTGCACCGCGACCGGGTCGACGGACTGCTTGCCGTGCGAACTGACCTGATCGCTCCACACGGTGCCGTCGAACCAGCGGTACTCGTGACGGCCCATCGGGTCCGGGTACCAGTTCGGTGGGTGCCCGCCGCTACCGGTCTCGCTCATCCGCTCTGCGCTCCTGCCTGGCCGCCGCCGGTGCTCGAACGCCCGACGATACCCGCCCCCGGTGGCCCGTCCCGCCCGAGCCGCCACCCCGTCCCCACCCCACACGAACTTCGTAGGCCACAGCGCCCAGACGGGCGCCCTCCCACACGAAGTTCGGATCGGGGGTGTCGCCGTGGTGAGCGAGGGTGCGGTCAGGCGTAGACGATGCGGTGGGCGAAGGCGGCGCTGGTCTCGGGGAAGTCGTCGCGGGTGTGGGCGCCCCGGCTCTCCTCGCGGCGCAGCGCGGCGTCGACCGCCGCTCGGGCCACCGTGGCCAGGTTGCGGACCTCGTGATCGGCGATGGTGTCGGACCGGGGCGACGCCAGCGTGTCGGCCACGACCTTCGCCGCCTGCTCCAGCGACGACGCGTCGCGCAGGACACCGGCATGGGTAGTGAGCTCGCGCTGCAGCTGGGCCCGCAGCGCGGCCGGATCCTCCGCCACCGCGTCGGCGGCCGCGGCAATGGGCTCGAGGTGGACGAACCGACCGCCGATGACCTCCGGCGGCACCAGGTCGGGTCGGTCCGGGTCCATCCCGAGGACCGTGCGCATCGCGCCGGTGGCCTCGGGGCCCGAGGCCCCGGCTTCGATGGCCTCGACGGCTCGCGGGCCGAAGACCATCCCCTCGAGCAGCGAGTTCGACGCGAGGCGGTTGGCCCCGTGGACGCCGGAGCACGAGACCTCGCCGGCGGCCCACAGCCCCGGCAGCGACGACGAGCCCCGCAGGTCGGTGACGATGCCGCCGCAGGTGTAGTGCGCCGCAGGCGCCACCGGCAACCAGTCCTTGGCCGGGTCGAGGCCGACCGACCGCAGCTCCTTGCCGATGTTCGGGAACCGCGTGTCGAACGACTCCAGCCCGGTGGCGTCGAGGAACACGTGGTCCGCGCCCAGCTCCATCATCCGCCGGGTCTCGGCGCGCGACACGACGTCGCGCGGCTGGAGCTCGTCGACGAAGCGCTCGCCC
>CAZCVS010000556.1:0-1905 GCA_964501845.1 uncultured Iamiaceae bacterium | reverse complement strand
TCGGCATCGCCCGGGCCATGACGGCCAGCAGCGAGGAGAACCTGACCCAGACCGGCTCGGTCATGGGGACCGCCACCTACTTCTCACCCGAGCAGGCGCAGGGCAAGCCGGTCGACGCCCGATCGGACCTGTACTCGCTCGGTGTCGTCCTCTACGAGATGGCGTCGGGCAAGCCGCCGTTCAGCGCCGACAGCCCCGTCGCCATCGCGTACAAGCACGTGCAGGAGCCCATCCCGTCGCTCGCCGAGCGGGTCCCGGGGATCCCGCGCGACTACGAGGCCATCACGCTGCGGGCGCTGGCAAAGGACCCCGACGACCGCTACGCCGACGGCGCGGCCATGCGGGCGGACCTGCTCCGGTTCCGCGAGGGCAAGCCCATCGCCGCGGTGAACCCGGTGCCCACCGGCCCGGCCCGTCCGCCCGAGCCCCGAACTCCTCCGGCCGGGAACCCGGCTGTCGCCGTCCCACCGGTGGTCCCGGGGCCCCTGGAGGCTGAGCCCGACCGGAAGAGGACGGGCTGGTTCTTCGTCATCATCTTGCTGTTGCTGGTCGTGCTCGCCGGCCTGCTGTTCGCGTTCGGCCAGCAACTGGGCATCTTCGAGGAGCAGGCCAAGAAGGTGACGGTGCCCGAGGTGGTCGACCTCAACGCCCTCACGGCCGCGAAGGAGATCGAGGACGCGGGCTTGGAGGTCACCATCTCCGACGAGGAGAGCGACCGACCGGAGGGCACGGTCGTGCGCCAGAACCCCGGTGGCGGCGAGGAGGTCAACCAGGGCTCCACGGTCATCCTCTACGTGAGCGTCGGCATCGGCGAGGCCACCCTGCCGGACCTCAAGGGCGAGACCGAGAGTGCAGCGCGCGAGATCTTGCGGGAGGCGGGCTTCACACGGGTGAGCCAACGGACCGAGCCGGCGCCGGTCGACGAGAACGGCATCGAGCCCACCCCGGCGGTCGGCACGGTCCTGCGCACCGAGCCGGGCCCCGGCCAGTGGCCGAAGGACCAGGAGATCGTGCTCATCATCGCCGCGGAGCCGCTGGCCACCACGACCACGGTGATCATCACCGCGCCGCCCACCGTGGCCACCACGACCGCGCCACCGGTGGTCACCACCACGACCGCGCCACCGGTGGTCACCACCACCACGGCCCCGCCGGTGGTCACCACCACGACCGCGCCGCCGGTGGTCACCACCACCACCGGTCCCTGAGGCTCTGAGGCTTCGCCTCAGCCCTCAATCTCGGCTTTCACCTGTCCTATGACGCCATCGCCGGTGTGAGCCATCGCCGCTTGTCGCCGAAGGCGAAAGGACCCGAGCGGCCCGTGAGGCGAAGCCTCAGGAGAACGCCTCGACTTGGGTGAGGAAGTTTCCGACGAGGTCGTGGCCGCCGACGGTGAGGATCGACTCGGGGTGGAACTGGACCCCTTCGGTGGGGGCGTCTCGGTGGCGCAGACCCATGACGATGCCGTCGTCGGTCTCGGCGGTGATCTCGAGGACGTCGGGCACCGAGTCCCGATCGACCACGAGGGAGTGGTAGCGGGTGGCCTCCAGCGGCTGCGGAAGGCCGGTGAACACGCCCGTGCCCCGGTGGCGGATGAGCGAGGTCTTGCCGTGCATGATCTCCGGCGCCCGCACGACGGTGCCACCGAAGACCTGGCCGAGGCACTGGTGTCCGAGGCACACCCCGAACACCGGCTTCTTGCCGGTGAAGTGGGCGATGGCCTCGTTGGACACGCCGGCGTCGTCGGGAGCGCCGGGTCCGGGGGAGATCAGCACGCCGTCGGGGTCGAGGTCGATGGCCTGTTCGAGGGTGATGGCGTCGTGGCGGTAGACCAGCGGCTCCGCGCCCAGCTCACCCAGGTACTGGACGAGGTTGTAGACGAACGAGTCGTAGTTGTCGATCACC
>CAZCVS010000555.1:0-1909 GCA_964501845.1 uncultured Iamiaceae bacterium | reverse complement strand
AGCGCAGCCTGCTCGAGGTCGAGAGCTACGTGCGCGACTTCGCCCGCGACAACCCCCACGTCGTGCTCAGCCTGCTGCGGTTCTGCAACGTCGTCGGGCCCGACATCACCACGCCGCTCACCAAGTCGCTCCGGCTCCCGTTCGTGCCCAAGGTGGCGGGCTACGACCCGCGCTTCCAGCTGGTGCACGAGGACGACGTCGTCGCGGCCCTGCTGTTCGCCATCGACCGCGAGGTGCCGGGCATCTACAACGTCGCCGGAGACGGGCAGATCCCGTGGAGCGAGGTCACGGCCATCGCCGGCAAGCGGGGCATCCCGATGCCGCCGTTCGGCGTCGCCATGGCCACCGATCCGCTCCAGCGCTTGGGACTGGTCGACTTCGCCCCCGAGGTGATCGAGCTCCTCAAGTACGGGCGGGGCGTCGACAACCGGGCGTTCAAGGACGCCGGCTTCGAGTACGAGTACACATCCGCCGGAGCCGTCGAGGCGTTCGTCCAGGCCATGCGCCTCCGGGACACGGTCGGAAGCGACGAGATCAACTACCGGTACGAGGAGGACGTGGAGAAGTTCTTCCGCCACTCCCCCGCCGTCGTCCGGGACCACCCACCCTCCTGACCGACCCGGAGCCGCCCTGGCAGACTCGGCCGATGAGCGAGCCCAGCATCAGGTCCGAGATCATCGACGGCGTCGGCGTGGTCACGCTGGCGGCACCCGCCCGGCGCAACGCGTTCGACCTCGCCATGTGCGACGAGGTGGTCGCAACCCTCGACGCGCTGGAGGCCGACGTGTCCGTGGGTGCCCTGGTGGTCACGGGCGATGGGCCGGCGTTCTGCGCCGGCGCCGACCTCTCGCACCTCGGCAACTCGCACCGCGAGGGTCTGCTCGCGGTGTATCAGGGGTTCTTGCGCTTCGCCCGCTCACCGCTGCCCACCATCGCCGCGGTCAACGGGCCGGCGGTCGGTGCCGGGATGAACCTGGCGCTGGCCTGCGATGTTCGTCTCGCCGGGCACTCGGCCCGCTTCGACACCCGCTTCCTGGAGCTCGGCATCCACCCCGGCGGCGGCCACACCTGGATGATGCGCAACATCGTCGGCCCGCAGGCCACCGCCGCCGCCGTCCTGTTCGGCGAGATCCTCGGTGGACCCGAAGCCGAGCGGTCGGGCCTGGTGTGGCGCTGCGTTCCCGACAAGGAGCTGCTCCCGCTCGCGCTCAAGATGGCCGCCACCGCTGCGCGCCAGCCACGGGAGCTGGTCCGGCGGATCAAGACGACGATCTCCGACATGGAGACCATCGCTGATCACGCCCACGCCGTCGAGCGCGAGCTGGGCGACCAGGTCTGGTCGGTCGGCCAGCCCGCCTTCGCCGAGAAGCTCGCCGCCCTCCAGCGCAAGATCTCCAGCTCCAACTGACCGTGAACGGCGCGGAAGACGTCGATCTGGACGCGATGGCGGGCCGGCTGCGGGACGCTCCGCTCCTGGGAACCGAGGAGCTGGCCGAGCTCGTGCTGACGCTCGCCGAGCACCACGACCGCCGGGTGATCGCGCCGCTCATCGATCTGATCGCCTCGCGCCGGGTCGACGAGCTCATGGTGCGAGCGGCGGGCTGGCTGGCTGACCCCGGCCTCCACCCGGCGCTGATCCAGCTGCGCGCCACCCGGATCGGGAACCTGGGCGACCCGGGTTACTGGGAGCAGGTCGACCGGGCCATCGGCCGGTGCCGGCCCGACGCGGTGGACGAGGCCGAGGGCATCGAGGTCACCCTGCTGGCGGCCGCCCAGACGTCGCTGCTGGAATCGGGTGCACCCGAGATCGAGGTCGGCCTCGACGGCACGTACCCGGTGACCGAGGTGGTCCTGCGCCTGGGTGACCGGGAGCGGCGCCACGCCATCTGGAACTTCGACGAGACCAGTC
>CAZCVS010000554.1:211-1914 GCA_964501845.1 uncultured Iamiaceae bacterium | reverse complement strand
ACGGCGAGCTCCTCGACGATGCGGTCCTTCACCTCGTCGAGGCCGGTGTGGTCGGCGTCGAGGACGGCGCGGGCGTTGTCCAGCTCCAGGTTGTCGGTGGAGTGCTCGCCCCAGGGCAGCTCGAGCACGGTGTCGAGCCACGTGACGATCCAGCCGCGCTCGGGCGACTGCTCGGAGCTGCGCTCGAGCTTCTCGACCTCGCGCTCGGCCGCGGTGCGGACGTCGGCCGGGAGGTCCCGGTCGGCCAGCTTCTGGCGGTAGGCGGCGGGGGAGTCGGCCGCTTCGCCGCCCTCTTCGTCGAGCTCGCCCAGCTCCTTGCGGATGGCAGACAGCTGCTGGCGCAAGATGAACTCGCGCTGGGTCTTCTCCAACCCGTCGCTCACCTCGCTGCGGATGCGCTCCTGGATGGAGTGCTCGGCCAGGGCCTCCTTGACCCAGGCGAGGACGCGGCGGACCCGCTCCGTGACGTCGACCGTCTCGAGCAGTTCGATCTTGCGCTCGAGCGAAAGGTCCGGCCACCAGCCGGCGGCGTCGGCGAGGGCGTCGGGCTCGTCGAGGCCGCGGAGGACCTCGGCCAGGCGGCGGCCGCCCATCTCCTCGAACAGCTCCCGGAACCCGGCCCGCAGTTCGGTGGCCAGCTCGCGTGCTTCGTCGGTGACCTCAGGGTGCACCGGCTCGGCCTGGAGCCACAGGACGGTGCCCGTGCCGGCGACGCCGGTGCGCAGCAGGGCCCGGTCGTGGGCCCGGACCACGAGGGCCGGTACGCCGGAGGGGAGGGCGCCGGTCGATTCGATGGTGGCGATGGTGCCGACGACGGCGTGGCGGCCGTCGAGGCGGGGCACCAGCAGGAGCCGGTTGTCGTCGCCGGTGGCGTCGATCGCAGCCTTGGCCTCGTCGGATTCGAGGGCGATGGTGAGCACCATGCCCGGGAGCACGACGCCGTTGGGCAGGGGGAGGACGGGCAGCGTCAGCAGCTCGGTCGAGGGGTTGGTGGTGTCAGCCATGAGGGGCTCCTCGGGTCTTGCGGGACCCTCACAACCCTACGGCCGAACCTGCTATTCCCACCATCAACTTTCCTGCGGCAACGGGAATAAACCGCCGGGCAACGTGCGGTGGTCAGGCGTCGGCGGTGGCTTGGCCGATGCCTTCGGCCAGGGTGTTCCAGGCCAACGTGGCGCACTTGATGCGGACGGGGAACTTCACGACGCCGCGCAGGGCCTCGAGGTCTCCGAGCTTCACGCCCTCGGGCAGTTCGTCGGGAAGGTCCTCGCCGGACTCGCCGTCGGCGTCGAGCGACGACTCGTGGATGCTCATCATGGCCTTGAAGGCGTGGGTCAGCGCTTCGATCTCGGTGACCGTCTTGCCCTTCACCGCGGCCGACATCATCGAGGCGGACGACTGGCTGATGGAGCAGCCGGTGCCGCCGATGCGGATGTCGGAGACGACGCCGGCGTCGTCGAGGTCCAGGTAGACGACGATCTCGTCACCGCACAGCGGGTTGAAGCCCTCGGTGCGCGTGGCGGGAGGCGCGTCCAGCTCGCCCCGGTTGCGGGGGTTGCGGTAGTGGTCGAGGATGATCTCGCGGTAGAGATCCTCGAGTCCTGGCATGGTCGGCCTTCCGGGGTAGATCAGAACTTGAAGAAGCTTTGCGCGTCGGCCAGGGCATCGGCCAACGACACCGACGACGTCGATGCGTTGGCCGA
>CAZCVS010000554.1:0-201 GCA_964501845.1 uncultured Iamiaceae bacterium | reverse complement strand
CATCGGCCAACGCATCGACGTCGTCGGTGTCGTTGTAGACGTAGAACGACGCCCGGGCGGTGGCCCCGACGCCCAGCACCTTCATCAGGGGCTTGGCGCAGTGGTGGCCGGGGCGCACGCACACGGCGTGCTCGTCGAGCACCTGCGACAGGTCGTGGGGGTGGATGCCCTCCATGGCCATCGACAGCACGCCGCCGCGCA
>CAZCVS010000553.1:0-1915 GCA_964501845.1 uncultured Iamiaceae bacterium | reverse complement strand
GCACCGCCGCGCCCACCGCGCCGTTCGGCACCGTGCGGGTCGACGGCATCGATGCGGTGCTCGACGAGATAGGTGGCGAGGCCCTCGGTGCCGCCGAAGCCGCCGACCCGCACGGTGCCGAACGGCGCGGTGGGCGCGGCGGTGCGCCCGGCGAACGAGACGGTGAGATCGACCGAGCCGGGGGGCTGCTCGCCGAGCGACGCGGCCACCGCGGTGGCCTCCGTCGTCCCAGCGAGCAGCAGCACCCGCGGCGTCGTCATGTGGGAATGGTACGAGCGATGCCCGCCCCACCCCGTCGAACTTCGGAGGTGAGAGCGCCCACGTGGGAGGTGTCATGTCGCGGGACAGCGCCCACCTGGGAGGCCTGACCTGCGAAGTTCGGGTCAGGGGGTGGCGGGAGTGGTCTGCTTCGCGACCTGGTCCAGCAGGAGCCCGAGGACCCCGGCCATCACCGCCCACATCAGCGCGAGCCCGGCGAAGGAGCGGATCCGGAACGTCCACACCATGGTGGCGTAGGCGTGCGACTCCAGCTTGGTGGTGCTCACCTGGACGGGGGTGCCGACCAGGTCGGCGCCGGTCTCGACCTTCGCCAGGTCGAGCGGCTCCTCCGTGTCCTCAGGGTTCCGGAGCGACTCGTCGCCGGTGGCGCGGGCGTTCGCCAACATGGCGTCGAGCACGACGGGCGGCGCATCGGCCGCCACCTCCAGGGCGGGAGTGGCCTCGTTGTTCGGCGGCTCGATGCGGTCGGGGTTCGAGGGGAACGCCAGGAACGCGACCGTGCTCAAGACGGTGAGGAACGCGCCCCCCGCCAGGAACCGGGCGCCGCCGGTGATGCCCCGCTCGGTGAGGCGGTTCCACAGCCACACCGAGGCGATGACGATGAGGCCGCTGACCAGGATCAGCGCCAGGTAGCCCCAGGTGCGCTGCCCGATGGTGTCGGGGTCGCCGACGGTCGGGGGGTTCGGCGGGTACTTGAGCCCGGGGAGCAGCGCGGTGGCGAAGAACGCCGCTCCGGCCACCTTGGCCGTGCGGCCGAACTCGTCGTGGCCCTTGACCCGGTCGTGGAACGCGGCGAGGACCACGCCCAAGATGACGCCGAGGAGGCTGCCGTAGATGACGGCGGCGAGCATGCCGCCCCAGTGCTGGGTGGAGCGGGCGAACTCGGCCGCCTCGCCGGGTGGCAGGCCGAGGCCCGAGGCCTCCTCGAAGCCGATGGCCCAGCCGATCTGGGTCTCGGTGAGGAAGCGGATGAACAGCGCGGCGGCTGCGCCTCCTGCAGCACCGGCCGCAAGGCCGCGCAGGAGGAAGGTCTTGATCGTGAGTTCCATCAGTTGTGGTCCCGTCAGCTCAGTGGCAGGGGAAGCCGAGGGCGTGGCGACCGTCGTGGAAGAACTCGTGGACCGTCATCCAGTTGCTCATGATGAGCCCGTTCTCCTGGAGGATGACGTACGACGCGAACATGGCGAAGGCCAAGGTGGCCCAGGCCCATGCGGGAACGTCGATCCGGACACCGACCGTGGCCGGGGAAGTGGTGATTGCAGCCATCGAAGGCCTCCATCGCTCGTGGTTGTGGGCGCAGCAGGTTTCCTGGCTCCCAGATCAGATGCTCGCCATCACATATTTCATCCCCCTCTGCCCGCACCAGATTTCAGCCGCCTTGCGCTTTCGTTGCACGTCATTGGAATCAACAAGCCGACTGGGATCTTTCACCTCCACAATCTCTTTCCTTCCGTCCACGTATTCAACGAAGAAATCCGGCACGTAGCGGCGCTGGTGCTTCTGCCCATCAATCCAGAGAATCGTAAGGCCGTGGCGCTTCATCCATTTTCTCACGAACGGATCGGCCTCCAACTTCGCCATCATGCGCCGCTCAAGGTTGCTCTCGAACTTTTCAAAATTCCATGGGCTTTTCTTC
>CAZCVS010000552.1:0-1915 GCA_964501845.1 uncultured Iamiaceae bacterium | reverse complement strand
CCGCCCGTCACGGGTGTCGGACCCAGCCCGTACGATCGGCTCCCATGCGGTTCATGCTCATCGACGGCAACTCCCTGACCTACCGGGCGTTCCACGCCCTGCCCACGGACCTGGTGACGGCATCGGGCCAGGTCACCAACGCCGTGTTCGGCTTCACGTCGATGTTCATCAACCTGGTCCGAGACCACAAGCCCGACGCCATCGCCGTCGCCTTCGACCGACCGGAGAAGACGTTCCGCCACGATCGGGATCCGGAGTACAAGGCGAACCGCATCGCCGCGCCCGACATCTTGCGCCAGCAGCTGCCGCTCGTGCGCCAGGTGGTCGACACGCTCGGCGTGACCGCCATCGAGCAGATCGGTGTCGAGGCCGACGACATCATCGCCACGTTCGCCACGCTGGCAGCCGCCCGCGGCGACGACGTGCTCATCGTCACCGGCGACCGCGACAGCTACCAGCTGGTCCAGGATCCGCACATCCGGGTCATCTACAACAAGCGCGGCGTCTCGGACTACGCGGACTACGACGAGGCCGGCATCGTCGAGCGCACGGGCGTCCACCCCACCAAGTACGTGCAGTACGCCGCGCTCCGCGGTGACCCCTCGGACAACCTGCCGGGCATCCCCGGTGTCGGGGAGAAGACGGCGGCGAAGCTCATCAACACCTACGGCGGGCTCGACGGCATCTTCGAGCACGTGGAAGAGCAGACGCCCAAGCTGCGCCAGAACCTGGCCGAGCACGAGGCCCAGGCCCGCAGCAACGTCGAGATGATGACCCTGATGCGCGATGTCGAGCTGCCGATCTCGCTCGACGAGCTCGGGTTCCCCCAACCCGACACCGACGAGGTCCGCGCGCTGTTCGACTTCCTCGAGTTCCGGAGCCTCTACGACCGGCTGGCCGAGGCGCTCGAGGCCGATCTCGGCAGCAGCGGCTCGGCGGTCGACGTGCTCGAGGCGGAGGTCGAGGTTCTCGACGAGCCGGCCGCGGCGGTCGCCGCGCTCGAGGGCGCGGCCCGAGGGGTCGGTCCGCTCGCCGTGGCCGGGGCGTGGACCGGCACCCCCGGGCGGTCGCCGGTCGAAGGGCTGGCGTTCGTGGTCGACAGCGCCGCGGCCGAGGTGGCCTGGCTCCCCGCGAGCGTCCTGGGCGACCCGGCCGTGCGCGCCGCGGTGCGGACCGCGCTCGGCGCCCGCACGATCGCGGCGCATCCGGCCAAGCCGATCCTGCGCAGCCTGCTCGATCTGGACGATGCCGCGTCGCTGCCGGCCATCGCCATCGACACCACGCTCGCCGCCTACCTGCTGGACCCGGCCGAGACCCGCTACTCCATCGACGATGTGCTCGCCCGCTACGCGCACCTCGAGCTGCCGGCTGGCACCGCGGCGCCGTCGGGGCAGCTGGACCTCGGGGGCGAGACGGTCGACATCGGCCTGCTCGCCGCCCGGCACGCGCTCGCGGTGTCACGACTGGTCGAGCCGATGCTCGCGGCGCTCGACGCCAACGGCCTGCGAGCGCTCCACGACGACATCGAGACGCCGCTGGTCGCGGTGCTGGCGCAGATGGAGCACGTCGGCGTCGGCGTCGACCGGGCGGAGCTTGAGGGCCTCAACGAGCGCCTCACCACCGAGGTCGCCGAGCTGGCCGCTGCCATCCAGGAGGACGCGGGAGAGACGTTCAACGTGAACTCCACACCGCAGCTGCGCACGATCCTGTTCGACAAGCTCGGCCTCACGCCCACCAAGAAGACCAAGACCGGCTTCTCCACCGATGCCGCGTCGCTGGAGAAGCTCGCCGGGCAGCACCCGATCATCGACCACCTCCTGCGCTACCGCGAGGTCGAGAAGCTGCGCTCCACCTACGGCACCGGCCTGCTGGCCGAGGTCGGCCCCGACGACCGCATCCACGCCACCTTCAACCA
>CAZCVS010000551.1:0-1926 GCA_964501845.1 uncultured Iamiaceae bacterium | reverse complement strand
GCGGCCCGCAACGTCGAGGGCCAGGTGATCATGTACGCCGACCAGGTCACCCCGTCGATGCAGAAGGCCATCAGCGAGACCAACCGGCGACGCAAGCTCCAGCAGGACTACAACCTCGAGCACGGCATCAACCCGCAGACGATCCGCAAGGCCATCACCGACATCCTCGAGTACCTGCGGCCGTCCACCGGAGCGCCGCTGCCGGCCAAGGAGCGCCGCCGGGAGACCGAGGCCGACCGCAAGCGCCGGCTGGAGCTGGCCGAGCTTCCGGGCGACGAGCTCGAGCGGCTGATCCGCACGCTGGAGGCCGAGATGTCCGAAGCGTCGCAGGAACTTCGCTTCGAGTACGCCGCCCGGCTCCGCGACGAGATCAAGGACCTCCGGCGGGAGCTGTCGCAGGTCCAGTAGCGCCGCGACAGGTCCGCAGCTCGCCTGGCACCACCCGGCAAGATGGCGCGGTGACCGACGCGGGCGAGCAAGCAAGTGGTGTCGGCGCGCCCAGCTCCGAGCCCACGGCGGCCGGGCTCGCCACCGTCCCCGCCGGGCGGATCCCCGTGGTGTGGCGCCGCTCGATCCTGGTCGTGCTCTCGCTCGTGTTCTTCGCGGTCGGCATGCACCAGGCCGACCGCGACGCCCCGACGGTCGACGAGGGCGTCGATGTCTCCTCGGGGGTCAGCCACCTGGTGCGACACGACCTCCGAATGGTCCCGGAGCACCCCGTGCTCCCGAAGGTGCTCGCCGCGCTCCCTGCGCTCATCGCCCAGCCGATCGTGCCCGAGACGCCGGCCTGGCGCGAGGGGGACTGGTTCGACTGGTCCGACGACTTCATCTCGGCCAACGCCGAAGCCGGCCGGCTCCACGAGATCCTCCTGTGGTCGCGGGCGGTGCTGCTGCTGGAGACCATCGCCGCCGGCATGGTGCTCTACCTGCTGACCACGCGGTTCTTCGGACCCGACGGGGGGCTGCTCGCCGCGGTTGCGTGGCTGACGACGCCCTATGTGGTCGGGCTCGGCCACTTCGCCATGATCGACATCCCCTTCACGCTGGTCACACTGGGCTTCTGCCTCCTCTTGGGGCGGTGGGTCGACCATCCGTCGATGGGCCGGACGGTCGCCCTGGGCCTGGTGCTGGCCGCCGCCTTGGCGTCGCGCCACACCGCGCTCGTGCTCGTGCTGGTGGCCGTCGGCGTGATGATCCACCACCTCCGGCGCACGCCGCGGCAGGCGGCGACCGCCGTGGCGGTGGCTGGTCTGGTGTCGGTCGCCGGACTGTGGCTCATCTACCGGGGCCTCGCTCCCGGCGGCTCGTCGGCCGCGGTCGACGCCAACCTCCAAGCCCTGGTGTCCGGTGCCGGCGGAGCTCCGGCCCGGCTGGTCGGCGCCCTCCCGCTCCCGCTCGAGTGGCGGGCCGGCTTCGCCTACCTCGACCTCACCTCGACCCCCCGCCCGGCCTCGCTGCTCGGGCAGAGCTGGGACGGAGGCCAGTGGTGGTTCTTCCCGGTGAGCGCGCTGGTCAAGTTGCCCTTGACGCTGGTGGTCGCCGTGCTGGTCGGCTGGGGGGTGATCATCAGCCGGGCTCTGCACCGGCGGGACCTCCTGCGGTTCGTGGTCCTCCCGGCCCTCCTGCTCTGGGTCCTCCTGGTGGCCCAGCCGCTGAACCTCGGCCTCCGGCTGGCGATGCCCATCGTGGTCTTGGCCTTCGTCGGGCTCGGCGCCCTGCCGTCGCTCGTCCCCGACGACCTCCGCTCCGGTCGCGCTCGTCTCGCGCTCGGCAGCATCGGGGTCGTGGTGATCGTGCAGTTCGCCGCCCTGTTCGTGTCGACGCCGCACTCGCTGGCCTGGACGCCCCCGCCGTGGACGCCGGCGTACCGGTGGGTCAGCGATGCCAGCCTCGATGCCGGCCAGGCGCTGTACGAGGTGCGGTCCT
>CAZCVS010000550.1:0-1929 GCA_964501845.1 uncultured Iamiaceae bacterium | reverse complement strand
CGTCGGCGGCCTGGAGCAGCCGGTCCTTGGTCCGGGTGGTGACCATCCCGGGGAAGACCAGGTTGGCGGGGACCACCCGGTTGAGGAAGGCCTGGCCGTGGAAGCCGACCGACAGGATCAGCGTGGTGGGGAGCTCGGCGGCGACCTCGATGAGGAGCTCGACAGCGTCGAGGTTCGGCGGATGCCAGGAGCCGAAGAACACCGCTAGGTGCTGGGGCTCGGCACCGGTGCTGCCTGCGGTCCAGTACCGGTGGCGCCACCGGGCACCCCGCGCCGCCCGGGCCTCGGGGGCGATGACCTGATCGGGGATGGTCGTGCCGTTGGGGATGATCGTGAACCGCTCGGGGCCGACGTCGGACCCGGCGCCCAGCGCCGCCGCGTCGGCCGCGGAGCAGGTGGTGGTGCGAGCCGACCGCTGCACGGCTCGGCGCTCGACGTCGACCACCTGGGCGAGCAGCTCGGCGCCGAGGGGCGAGTCGGGGAACACGCCGGCCTTGAGCGACGCCTCGACGTTGTAGGCGTCGTAGATCACGGGGATGTCGAGCCCGAGCTGTTCGACGACGGGCAGCAGGTACGGTTCGGCGAGGATCACGGCGCTGGCCCCGGCGGCTGCCTCCGCGACCGCGGCGAGGTACGCCGGGGTGAGCTCGATGTGGCTGCCAGCCACGATGTCGGTGACCGGCATGCGGGCCTCGGCGCTGAGCTCCTCACCCTTGAGGTGGTGCGCGGCGGACCGGGGGATGACCACCTGGGTGAGGCTGGGGGCCAGCGTCTGGACCGCTGGCTGGTGGCCGAAGTCCACCAGCGCCAGGACCTCGACGGGGCGGACCGTGGCGAGGGCGCCGTAGAGGTTCCGGGCCCGGAGCTGGCCACCGTGGCCGGGATCGTTGATGGGGAACGTGGCGAGCACCACCACCCGCCGCCGGCTGCGAGGCGCGGCGCCGGCCGCGTCACCACCCTCGGCGGCGCGGGCCGCGAGCTCCTCGGGGGTGAAGCGCTCGTCGCCGAGCAGCGCCTCGACGACCTCCTCCCAGGTGATGCGCTCGCCCCGCTCCTTGCCGGCCAGCCCCAGCCGGTGGGCGAGGTCGGGGTCGGCCACGAGGGTCGCCAGCTTGGCGCCGATGGACGCGGCGTCGGGCTCGGCCACCAGGCCGGTGGAGCCGTCCTTGATGAACTCGGTCGGGCCGCCGGAGTCGGTGCAGGTGACCACTGCGGTGCCCTGCGAGAACGCCTCCAGGGTGATGAGCCCGAGGTCCTCGTCGGCCGGGATGAACGGGACCGCGAGGGCGTTGGCGTACAGCTCGGGCAGCAGGTCGTTTCGGGTGAACCCCAGGAACTTGATGCGGGGGTCGCCAGACGCCTGGGTCTCGAGCTGCGGGCGCAGGGCGCCCGTTCCGGCGATGCGCAGCTCGATGTCGCCGGGCACGTAGGCCATGGCGTCGATCAGCAGGTCGAGTCGCTTCGGGCCGTCGAGCCGAGAGGCGGTGAAGAGGTAGGTCCCGTCCTCGTCGTTGTGCCGGGCGGGCGGCAGGTGGCCGGGCAGGTTCACGATCCGGGGCGTGACGGTGGTGGGGAAGTACCCCTCGCGCAGGGCGACCGTCTTCGACTGCGACAGGTACTGCTTGACCGCTCCCGGCGCCATGCCGATGCCGTCGAGCCAGCGGATGGCGAGGCGGGCGAACGGTCCGGGGAACACGAAGTCCGGGTGGTCCGGGCCGAGCGCGGCCAGGGCGTTGTCCCAGCGCTCGAAGAACTCGGGCAGCGCCCCCCGGTGGCCCGGGTTGGTGCGCATCAGGTGCAACATGGCGAACACGTGGTCCGACGGGTCCGGCACCGCGAGCGGCTGGTGGTGGTACTGATAGGTGTCGTACACCCCGCGCAGCACGTGCATCATCAGGATCGTCTTGTGGTCGTGGTCGACCATCCACG
>CAZCVS010000549.1:0-1947 GCA_964501845.1 uncultured Iamiaceae bacterium | reverse complement strand
CCATGGGTGCCTCCGGCGATCCGGCCAACGCCCGGGAGCGAGTGGCACCCATGGCGTCCTCGACCAGCGGCAGCAGCGCGGTCGAGGTGAAGCCCGGCTTGGCGACGAACTGGAGGTGGTTGCGGTCGAAGCGCTGCTCGATCCTCCCCGCCGAGAGGAACGTGACCGAATCGCCGATCATGAACTGCTCCGGCGGCGGATCGCCGGGGAGCATCCGAAAGGCGACCAGGACCCCGACCACCACGACCGCGATGAGACCGAGGGGGCGCCAGAGCGAGCCACGTCGGTCAGCCATGACGCGGTCAGGACTCCTCGGAGCCCTCGTCGCGCACGTAGGTGGCCTCGGTGACCTCGGCCTCATCGATGGTGCCATCGCCGTCGACGTCGATGCCGGTCTCGGTGACCTCGTCGATGATGTCGATGGTGCCGTCGCCGTCGACATCGATGGCCGTGGTCGTGACCCGGTCCACGATGTCGGGAACGCCGTCGCCATCGAGGTCGACCGCGGTCGTGGTGACCTGCTGCACGATGTCCGCGACGCCGTCACCATCGACGTCGACCACGTTCGTCTCGGTCACGATGACCGTGTCGGCCTTGCCGTCGCCGTCCACGTCGTAGACGTCGACCGTCACATCGGTGTCGACCGACAGCTCGTCGTCGGTGGTCGCTTCGATCTCATCGGCCATGGGTGCCTGCTCCCGCTCGGTGGTGGACGGGCATCTTGGCACGGATGACCTGCCCCGATGGGCGCGCTGGCGAGCCTGCGGTCGCCGTGGGAAACTTGCACGGTGACTGCAACAAACGCTCCGGCAGCCGACCCGACCGACCGCGAGGCGCTGCGCGCCCGGTACCGGCTCGAGCGCGACAAGCGGCTCCGGCCCGACGGGAACGACCAGTACCTGGAGCCGACCGGGCGCTTCGCCGACCTGCTCGAGGACCCCTACACCCCTCGCGTCGAGCGGGAGCCGGTGCACGACCACGTCACCGTCGCGTTCATCGGGGGCGGCTTCGCCGGGCTCACCACCGGCGCCCGGCTCAAGGAGGCGGGCATCGAGTCGGTCCGCCTGATCGAGGGCGGCGGCGACGTCGGCGGGGTCTGGTACTGGAACCGCTACCCCGGTGCCATGTGCGACACCGCGGCGATGATCTACCTCCCGCTCCTCGAGGAGACCGGCCACGTGCCGAGCGCCAAGTACACGCCGGCGCCGGAGAACTACGCCCACGCCCGCCGCATCGCCACCCAGTACGGCCTCTACGAGCACGCCCTCTTCTCGACCAAGGTCACCGGTCTCGAGTGGGACGACAGCGCCGCGAACTGGATCGTTCGGACCGACCGCGGCGACGCGTTCACCGCCCAGTTCGTGGCCATGGGCACCGGCCCCCTCCAGCGCCCCAAGCTGCCCGGCATCGAGGGCATCGAGACCTTCGCCGGCCACACGTTCCACACCAGCCGGTGGGACTACGGCTACACCGGCGGCGACCCGTCGGGCGCGCCGCTGGACAAGCTGGCCGACCAGCGCGTCGGCATCATCGGAACGGGCGCCACCGCGGTCCAGTGCATCCCGCACCTCGCCGCCAGCGCCGGCGAGCTCCTCGTGTTCCAGCGGACGCCGTCATCGATCGACGTCCGCAACAACCACGCCATCGACCCCGACTGGTTCGCCGACCTCGAGCCCGGCTGGCAGAAGCGCTGGCAGACCAACTTCACCATCCTCCAGACCGGCGGCTTCACCGACGAGGACCTGGTCGAGGACGGCTGGACCGACATCTCCCAGCGCATCCGGGACCGGGTCGTGGCCGAGCTGTCGAAGGAGGGGGCGGAGTTCACGCCCGAGCTCGTCGCCCGGGCGTTCGAAGACAGCGACGACGAGAAGATGATCGAGATCCGCGCTCGCGTCGACCAGATCGTGGCCGACGCCGAGACCGCCGAGGGCCTCAAGCCCTGGT
>CAZCVS010000548.1:0-1947 GCA_964501845.1 uncultured Iamiaceae bacterium | reverse complement strand
TCTTGCCGGCGCGGTCGACGAGCAGCGACAGGAACTCGTCGTAGATGCTCTTGTGGACCAGCGCCCGGGTGCCGGACTCGCACACCTGGCCGTTGTGGAAGAACGTGCCCCACAGGACGCAGGCGGCGGCGAGGTCCAAGTCGGCGTCGTCGAGGACGATGTTGGCGCTCTTGCCGCCGAGCTCCAGGGTCACCGGCTTCACGGTGCCCGACGCCAGCTGCATGATGCGGCGACCGACCTCGGTGGAGCCGGTGAACGCGGTCTTGTCGACCAGCGGGTTGACGGCGAGCTCCTCACCAGCCGTGCCGCCCGGACCGGCCACGATGTTGGCGACGCCCGGCGGCAGGTCGACCTCCTGGAACACCTCGCCCAGCATCAGCGCGGTGACCGACGTGAACGACGCCGGCTTGAGCACGGCGCAGTTGCCCGCGGCCAGGGCGGGGCCCAGCTTCCAGGCCGCCATGATGAACGGGAAGTTCCACGGGATGATCCCGGTCGTGACGCCGTGGGGCTCGTAGCGGACGTAGTTCTCCGACGGCGGGAACGGGGTCCCCGGCAGCTCGACCTCCTCGGCTTCTTCGATGGCCAGCTTGGCGAACCAGCGGAACGCGCCGACGGCGCCGGGCACGTCGGCGAACATCGCCTTCTTGATGGTGCCGCCGCCGTCGCGGGCCTCCATCTCGGAGAACGTGTCGGCCTTGGCCTCGATGGCGTCCGCGATCTCGTTGATCTTGGCGCCGCGCTCGGCACCGCTCATCTTGGGCCAGGGCCCCTCGTCGAACGCCTTGCGGGCGGCCTCGATGGCCTTGACCGAGTCCTCGCGACCGGCCTTGGCGATGGTGGCGTGGACCTGGCCGGTGGCCGGATCGGTGGTGTCGAAGGTCTCGCCCGAGAGGGCATCGACGTACTCGCCGTCGATGAAGAGCTGGTAGTCGGCCATGGTGCCGTTCCCCTTGGTGTGGTGGTGCTCGGAGCCGCGTGGGTCCCCTTGACCCAGCGGTCAAGAACGCTACCGCGACCGCAGGGACCGTGCGTCGGCCTTGCTCTTCCCCCAATAGATCGTACTACGATTCATTGGGTGCGCGCCCTTCCGATCCCCGGTCTCCACCGCGACCGGACCCGGATGGCCGCCCTCGTGGTGGGCGTCGGCATCGGCGGCGGCGCAGTCGGTGCCGCCTACCTCGCCGTGCTGGAGGTGGTGGCCGACCTGCTCGGACCCGCACGGTGGGCGCCGGTCCCGCACCTCGCCGTCCTCGTGCTCGTCGGTGGCGCGGTGACCCTGCTCATCCGGGTGCTCGGCACGCCGGGCGACGTCGAGCTCCTGGTCGACAACATCCACGTCGATGGCGGACGCGACGACGTGCGAAGCCTCCGGTCGCTCATCCCGGTGTCGCTCCTGTGCGTCGGCGCCGGGGGAACGCTCGGTCCCGAGGCACCGCTCGTCACCACCACCGGCACCCTCGCCTCCTGGCTCGGCGTTCGCCGCCGGCTCGGCCGCAACGACCGCCGGGTCATCGCGATCACGGGCATGGCAGCCGGGTTCACCGTCCTCTTCGCCGCCCCGCTCGGTTCGGCGGTCTTCGCCCTCGAGATCCTCCACCGCCGCGGGCTCGAGTACTACGAGGCCCTCCTTCCCGCGGCGGTCGGCGCCCTCTGCGGCTACGGGATCTCCGCCGCGCTCACCACAGTCGGCATCGGCCCGATCTGGACCTTCCCCGCGCCCGGCCACCTCGTCCCGATGGACTTCGCTCTGGCGGTGGCGGCCGGGGTCGTCGGGTCGCTCGTCGCCGCTGCCTTCACCTACCTGAGCATCGGGCTTCGCGCCCTCGCCGACCGCCTCCCGATGGGAACCCAGCCAGCGGTGGGCGGCGCCGTCCTCGGCCTCATCGCCCTGGCGTCGCCGTACGCGCTCACCAACGGCGAGCTGCAGATCGAGCACCTGAGCCT
>CAZCVS010000547.1:0-1949 GCA_964501845.1 uncultured Iamiaceae bacterium | reverse complement strand
GGCTCGAGCCCAAGTACGCCAAGGTCCGCGCCGCCGCCGGCACCATCAGCGACACGCTCACCAACGCGATCGGCGGCATGGCGACCATCAAGGCGTTCAGCGCCGAAGCCCGCGAGGCCGAGCTGGTGGGAGCAGAGAGCGAGGCCTACCGCGATGCCAACCGCGGGGCGATCCGGTCCTCCACCGCCTTCAACCCCCTCATCCGGATGGCCGTGCTGTCCGGGTTCGTGATGACGCTGCTGGTCGGTGGCCGCATGGCCCTGAACGGCGACATGGAGATCGGTGTCTTCTCGATGCTCGTCTACATGACCCAGCGCCTGCTGTGGCCGCTGACCGCGCTGGGCGAGATCTTCGACCTCTACCAGCGGGCCATGGCTTCCTGCCGCCGCATCTTCGGCCTGCTCCAGACCCAGCCCACGATCCACCCGGGCACCTCCGCCCTCCCGCTGCCGGTCCGGGGTCACGTCACCTTCAACGACGTCCACTTCTCGTACATCGCCGGTGGACCCGAGGTGCTCAAGGGCCTGACGATCGATGTCCCGGCCGGCGAGACCCATGCGATCGTCGGGGCGACTGGCTCGGGCAAGTCCACGGTCGTCAAGCTCCTGCTGCGCCTCTACGAACCGACCGCGGGCACCATCTCGGTCGACGAGGTCCCCACCGACCAGCTCACCTACGAGTCGCTGCGGCGGGCCACCGGCTTCGTCGCCCAGGACGTGTTCTTGTTCCATGGCACGATCCGAGACAACCTGACCTACGGCCGGCCCGACGCCACCGACGAGGAGGTCCGCCGAGCCGCAGAGCTCGCCGAGTCGGCGACGTTCATCGAGAGCCTGGCCAACGGGTACGACACCCTCGTCGGCGAGCGGGGGCACAAGCTGTCGGGCGGCCAGCGCCAGCGCCTCACCCTGGCTCGGGCCATCCTGCGCGACCCGGCCATCTTGATCCTCGACGAGGCGACCTCCGCCGTCGACAACGAGACCGAGGCCGCGATCCAGCGCTCGATGGACAAGGTGTCGGTGGGACGGACCACGATCGTCATCGCCCACCGCCTCTCCACCGTGCGCCACGCCCACCGCATCCACGTGATGGAGGCCGGCGAGGTCGTCGAGGCCGGCACCCACGAAGAGCTCGTAGCCCAGGCCGGGCTCTACGCCGCCCTGTGGCGGGTCCAGACCGGCGAAGCCGACCCGTCCGGTTCGACCGGAGCAGTTCTGACCGACTGACGACACCTCGACATCGAGCCCTCTCCCGAGCTCCATCTGGGCCTGGCGGGAGCTGGCGCCGGGGGGAGCTCAGTCGGCGAAGTTGAGGACGGCGCGGTTGAGCGCGCCGCCGTGCATGGCGTCGAGCGCCTCCTGCACCTGCTCGGGCTGGAAGGTCTGGGAGACCAGCTCGTCGAGCTTCAGCTTGCCCGCCTTGTACAGGTCGACGAACAGGGGGATGTCGTGGTGCGGGCGGGCAGCGCCGTAGCGGCAGCCGAGGATGCTCTTGTCGTTGTAGAGCGACTGGACGACGAAGCTGGCCTCGCTGCCGAACTTCGGGACGCCGAGCAGCACGCAGGAACCGCCCCAGTCGAGGAGGTCGATGCACTGGCGGATCAGGGCGGGGTGGCCGACGCACTCGAAGGCGTAGTCGACGCCCAGCGGGCAGATCTCCTTGACCGCCTCGATGGTGTCGACGTCGGGCCCGGCGCAGATGAAGTGGGTGGCACCGAAGAGCTTGGCCGCCGCCGCCTTCGCCGGGTTGGTGTCGATGGCGATGATGGGGCCGGCCTGGCTGAGCGCCAGGCCCTGCAGCACGTTGAGGCCGATGCCGCCGATGCCGATCACGATGGCCGACGAACCGGGCCGGGGCTTGGCCCGGTTGAGCACGGCGCCGGTGCCGGTGAGCACGGCGCAGCCGATGAGGCTGGCGCTGGCCAGCGGGACCTCGGGGTCGATGACGAC
>CAZCVS010000546.1:976-1953 GCA_964501845.1 uncultured Iamiaceae bacterium | reverse complement strand
GGGCAGGTTCACCCCGGTCTTGCCGCCGATGGCGGCATCGATCTGGCCGAGCAGCGTGGTGGCCACGTGCACCACGGGGATGCCCCGGTGGTAGACCGCGGCCGCGAACCCGGCGGTGTCGGTCACGACGCCACCGCCCACGGCCACGACGCAGTCGCCGCGGTTCAGACCCCACTGTGCCCAGTCCCGGCACAGGTCCTCGATGGTGCCGAGGTCCTTGCCGTGCTCCCCCTCGGCCATGGTGAAGACCCGGTGGTCGACGCCGGGGTCGACCGTGACAGGGATGGATTCCTGGGTGACGACCGCCGCGCGCTTCACCCCGACCGGCAGCAGCTCCAGCAGGCGGTGGCGCGCACCGTGACCGACGAGCACCGGGTAGGAGCGGTCGCCCAGCGGGACGGTCAGCTCGATCATCGGAGGACCTCGGGGCTGGTGACGGCCGCCGGGTCGACCACGCCGAGCGCCACCAGCTCCTCGGCGACCTGCTCGGCGATCCGCCACTTGGGCTTCTCACCGGCCTCGTGGTGGGGCCTGACCTCGACCACGGCGTCGGCGACCTCGCGGTACCAGCCGTCGCGCTGCTCGTACATCGCTTGCATGACGGTGAGCGGGTCGTCGCCCAGCAGCGGCCGGTGGGCCTTGGCCTGCACCCGCGACGCCAGGAACTCCGGCGTGCCGTGGAGGTACACCGCGGTGACGTCGTTCTCCTGGAGCCGGCGGCGGTTGGCCTCGGTCACGACCACGCCTCCGCCCGCCCCGAGCACCAGCGGTTCGGGGTCGGCCAGCAGGGCCTCGAGCAGCTCGGCCTCCGCGGCGCGAAACGCCGCCTCGCCATCGGTGAACCACGAGGCCACGGAGCGACCGGTCCGGGCCTCGAGCTCCACGTCGGCATCGACGAAGCGGTGCCCGACCAGCTTGGCGACCTTCTTGCCCACCGTGGTCTTGCCCGATCCCATGAGGCCGACGAGCACGACGTG
>CAZCVS010000546.1:0-966 GCA_964501845.1 uncultured Iamiaceae bacterium | reverse complement strand
CGTCGACCGAGTCGCCGCCGAACTTGCGGGTGGCCTCGTTGGCCAGGACCAGCGCCACCATGTGCTCGACCACGACGCCGAGCGCCGGCACCGCGGTGACATCGGTGCGCTCCTTGAACGAGACGCCCGCCTCCTTGGTGGCGGTGTCGACGGTGGCCAGGGTGGGGCGGTTCAAGGTGGCGAGCGGCTTCATGGCAGCGCGCACCACGACCGGCTCGCCCGTGGAGATCCCGCCCTCGACGCCACCGGAGAAGTTGGAGGTGCGCTCGTAGCCCTGAGCATCGGTCCACACGACCGGATCGTGCGCCGCGCTCCCCCGCCGGCCCGCGACCTCGAAGCCGTCGCCGACCTCGACGCCCTTGACGGCCTGGATGCTCATGACGGCCTGGGCCAGGGCGCTGTCGAGCTTGCGGTCCCACTGGACGTGGCTGCCGAGACCGACGGGCACGCCGTAGGCGATGGCCTCGACCACACCGCCCAGCGAATCGCCCTCCTTCGAGGCCTCCTTGATCTCCGCGACCATGGCCGCCGCGGCGTCGAGGTCGAGGCACCGGACCTCGTTCTCGTCGACGCGGGGCAGGTCGGCGGGACCGGGGCGCTCGATCGAGGCGGAGCGAGCCGGGCCCATCTGGATCACGTGGGACACGATCTCGACGCCGAGCTGGGCCAGCAGCAGCTTGGCCACGGTGCCGGCCGCGACCCGTGCCGCGGTCTCCCGTGCCGAGGCCCGTTCGAGCACGTCGCGCGCGTCGGTGAAGCCGTACTTCTGCATGCCGGCCAGGTCGGCGTGGCCGGGGCGGATCTGGGTGAGCGGCGCCGCGGTCGGCCCGTCTTCGGCCGCCGGCGACATCTCGGTCTGCCACTTCTCCGGGTTGCGCTCCCACTCGGTGTTGGCGATCTCGATGGCGATGGGCGAGCCGAGCGTGCGGCCGTGGCGCACGCCGCCGACCAGCGTGACCTGGTCCT
>CAZCVS010000545.1:0-1958 GCA_964501845.1 uncultured Iamiaceae bacterium | reverse complement strand
GGCTGACCAGGCAGGCGTCGGCCGCCCGGCCGAAGTGGCGGTGCTCGCCGACGGCAACCAGGTACTCGAGATCGCGCAGGTTCACCGTGGGCCTCCGGCCCGCGTGCGGGCGTCACGAGTCTGCCGCAGCCCAGCTGGTGCTGCTCGGCCGACGACCGCCGTGACGGTCGGCACGACGGTGGCGGCGGACACGTCAGACGACCGCCGGTTCCCTCGTCTCGTCGGCGCCGGCCGGGGCGGGCATGCGGATCAGGTGGTCGAAGGCGCTGAGGGCGGCGGTGGCGCCGGCACCCATGGCGATCACGATCTGCTTGTACGGCACGGTGGTGCAGTCGCCGGCTGCGAACACGCCAGGGACGGACGTCTCGCCGCGATCGTCGATGACGACCTCGCCCCGGGGCGACAGCTCGACCGCCCCCTCGAGCCACTCGGTGTTGGGGAGCAGGCCGATCTGGACGAACACGCCCTCGAGCTCGACCGTGCGGCTCTCGCCGTTGGTGCGGTCCTCGTAGACGAGGCCGGTCACCTGCTCGCCGTCGCCGACCACCTCAGTGGTGAGGGCGCTCACGACGATGTCGACGTTGGGGAGGCTGCGGAGCTTGGCCTGCAGCACCTCGTCGGCGCGGAGCCGGTCGTCGAACTCGATGAGGGTGACGTGGCGGACGACGCCGGCGAGGTCGATGGCGGCCTCGGCACCGGAGTTGCCGCCGCCGATCACCGCGACCCGCTTGCCCTTGAACAGCGGTCCGTCACAGTGGGGGCAGTAGGTGACGCCCTTGTTGCGGTACTCGTCCTCGCCGGGGACGTTCATGGCCCGCCAGCGAGCACCGGTCGAGAGGATCACCGTCTTGGAGCTCAAGGTGGCCCCGCTGGCGAGACGGACCGACACGAGGCCGCCCGGCTCGGCGGGGGGCGTGAGCCGGGTGGCTCGCTGGAGGTTCATCACGTCGACGTCGTACTGGTGGACGTGCTGCTCGAGCGCCGTCGCCAGCTTCGGGCCCTCGGTGTAGGAGACCGAGACGAAGTTCTCGATGGCCATGGTGTCGAGGACCTGGCCCCCGAAGCGCTCGGCGGCGACGCCGGTGCGGATGCCCTTGCGGGCGGCGTAGATGGCCGACGCCGCGCCGGCAGGACCGCCGCCCACGACAAGCACGTCGTAGGGGTCCTTGTCGGCGAGCTCGGCCGCGACGCGCTCGGCGGCGCCGGTGTCGAGCTTGGCCACGATCTGCTCGAGGGTCATGCGGCCCTGGTCGAAGGGCTCGCCGTTGCGGAAGACCGACGGCACAGCCAGCACCTTGCGCTCATCGACCTCGCTCGGGAACAGGGCGCCGTCGATGGCGGTGTGGGTGATGTTCGGGTTCAAGATGCTCATGAGGTTGAGCGCCTGGACCACGTCGGGGCAGTTCTGGCAGGTGAGGGAGAAGTAGGTCTCGAAGTGGTGCTCGCCCTCGAGGTCGAGCACCTGCTGGATGACCTCGGGCGAGGCGGTGGAGGGGTGGCCGCCGACCTGGAGCAGGGCGAGGACCAGCGAGGTGAACTCGTGGCCGAGCGGGATGCCGGCGAAGCGGACCTCGACATCGGTCCCGGTCCGGCGGATCAGGAACGACGGCCGGCGCGCGTCGTCGTCGGCGGCGAGGACCTCGATCTTGGGCGAGAGCGATGCGATCTGGTCCAGCAGCCCGAGCAGCTCGCGGGACTTGGGGCTGTCGTCGAGGGACGTGACCAGCTCGATGGGCTGGGTCAGCTTCTCGAGGTGGGTCTTCAGTTGGGCGGCGAGGGCGGCGTCGAGCATGGCAGCAGCTCCAGGGAGACAGGGCGGGTCAGGGGGATCGGGCGCGTGGGGATGTGTTCGTGGACGGGAAGCCAGAGGGCGGGCCGTTGCGGCCCGCCCTCGGCTTCACCACGGTGTGGGGTGGGTCAGATCTTGCCGACGAGGTCGAGCGACGGGGTGAGGGTGT
>CAZCVS010000544.1:0-1962 GCA_964501845.1 uncultured Iamiaceae bacterium | reverse complement strand
CCGGTGCGCACATCGATGCCGCGGCCCTTGAACGAGCGGCGGACCATGTTCACGACGTCCTTGTCGACCCCGGGGAGGATCTGGGGCAGCGCCTCGAGGATGGTGACCTCGCTCCCGAGGTCGCTCAGCATGGAGGCGAACTCGCACCCGATGGCGCCGCCGCCGATGACCGCCACCTTCGCCGGCAGCTCGTCGAGCTCGAAGACCTCGTCGGAGGTGAGGACCGTGCGCCCGTCGACCTCGAAGCCCGCGATGGTGCGCGGGACCGAGCCGGACGCCAAGATCACGGCGTCACCGGTGATGGTCTGGGCGTCGCCGTCGGCCGATGCGACCAGCACGCTGCGATCGGCCTGGAGGGTGCCGGTGGCGCCGAACACGGTGACCTTACGGTTCTTGAGCAGGCCGGAGAGGCCGGTGAAGAGCCCGTTCACGACCTCGCGCTTGCGCTCCATCGTGGTGGCGAACGCCAGCGTGGGCGCCGACGACTCGACACCGAACTTGGCCGCCTCGGACACGGTGCGGAACACGTGGGCGGTCTCGAGCAGCTCCTTGGCCGGGATGCAGCCCCGGTGCAGGCAGGTGCCGCCGACCTTGTCCTTCTCGACGATGGCGACGTTGAGCCCTGCCGCAGATCCGTAGAGCGCTGCTCCGTATCCGGCTGGTCCACCCCCGATCACGATCACATCGAAGTGGCTGTCGGGCGGGGCGTCGCTCACGGGGTTCCTCTGGCTCGCACAAGGGGGTGATCTGTTCGGCTGGCAGCCTACCGACCGCGCCTCCTGGTCAGAACCGGTCCTCACCGCCACGCCGCGACGGGTCAGGAACCGCTCGAGAACATGAGCACCTGGACGGTGAAGGCCACCAAGATGGCCATGCCGCACAGCAGGGCGGCCAAGATCAGCTTCCTCGTGCTCATCGCCGGGCCAGCGTACCGACCGGCTCACCGTCCGGCCCCACCCGGCGCGCGACACTGGACCGCCCGACGATGCTGTTGAAGGAGCCCACCCGATGCGAGACGCCCTCGGCGCCCTGGAGTCCGTACTGGTGCTCGGCGGTGGCTCCGACATCGCCCTCGCCACGGTCAAGGAGCTGGCCAAGGAGCGCACCCGCACCGTGATCCTGGCGGGACGGGACACCGCCAAGCTCGAGCCCGTGGCCGACGAGCTGCGCGCCGCCGGCGTGACCACCGTGGAGCTGGTGGCGTTCGACGCCTCGCAGCCCGACACGCACCAAGCCGTCATCGACGACGTGTGGGCGGCGCACCCGGACCTCGACCTCGTGCTGCTGGCCTTCGGCGTCCTCGGCGACCAGGACATGTTCGACGAGGACCCGGCCGCGGCCGCCGACGCCGCCTTGGTCAACTACGCCGGCGCCGTCTCCTCCGGCCTGGCGGTGGCCCAGCACCTGAAGGAGCAGGGCCACGGGACCCTGGCCGTGATCACCTCGGTCGCCGGCGAGCGGACGCGCGCCGACAACTTCGTCTACGGCTCCACCAAGGCCGGGCTCGACGCCTTCACCCAGGGCCTCGGCGACCGCCTCGCCGGGACGGGCGCATCGGTGATGGCCATCCGGCCGGGGTTCGTCCGCACCTCGATGACCGAGGGCATGGAGGACGGCCCCATGGCCACCACCGCCGACGCCGTCGCCAAGGACATCGTCGCCGGGCTGCGCCACGGCGCCCACACCGTCTGGTCCCCCGCCAAGCTGCGCTACGTGTTCGCCATCCTCAAGGTGCTGCCCCGGCCGGTGTGGCGGAAGCTCGCGGCGCAGCGCTGAGGATCTCGCGGCGCGGCGCGAGGTCCTTCCGGCAGAATCAGCCCATGACCGATGTCGCTGGTGCTGTCGCTCCCCTCGTCGGCGGGCCGACGCTCCCCCAGGAGCGCCGCCTCGTCACCGCCATCCCCGGCCCCAAGGCCCGCGCCCTGCACGAGCGCCGCACCGCCGCGGTGGCCTCGGGCATCG
>CAZCVS010000543.1:0-1964 GCA_964501845.1 uncultured Iamiaceae bacterium | reverse complement strand
GCGGCGGCGTCGTCGGCGCAGTCGGCCAGGCGGAACCGGCTCCACGCCCGGATGCCGCGCCCGTGGCCCCGGTGGTCGATGGCGATCACCCGGAAGTGCTCGGACAGCGGCCCGAAGGCCTGGAACCAGTTGAGCCCGCCGCTGGCCATGAGCCCGTGGAGCAGCAGCACGGTGGGCGCGCCCGGGGGGCCCTCGACCTCGCGGATGAACGTGGTGCCCCGGCCGGGCAGCTCGACCCGGCGGCCCAGCGGGATGGGTGGCCCGCCGGGCGCCTCCGCGACCTCGGGCTCGTTCTGGACGTCGTCGTCATGAGGCGTGTCACTTGCCGTGATGGTCACAAGGGCCACAATATGACGACCCGTCAGATCTTGGAGGCCATCGCGTGCCCGACCACCCCACCCGCGGCGACATCGACTTCATCAGCGGCGACTTCTGGGGCCGAAACCCCCACGACTCGTTCACCTGGATGCGGGCCAACGCGCCCGTCTACTGGGACGGCCACGCGTGGGGTGTCACCCGCTACGACGACCTGAAGGCGGTGTCCAAGGATCCGGCGACGTTCTCCAACGCGCAGGGGATCCGAGCCGACGCTGACCCGCTCCAGATGATGATCGACATGGACGACCCCGAGCACTTCCGCCGCCGCAAGCTCGTCAACAAGGGCTACACGCCGCGGCGCGTCCGGGAGCGCGAGGACGAGGTGCGCCAGGCGTGCCGCGACATCATCGACGCCGTCTGCGAGCAGGGCGAGTGCGACTTCGTCACCGACATCGCCGCCTGGCTGCCGCTGATCATGATCGGCAACGACCTCGGGGTGCTCCCCGAGGACCGGGCGCAGCTGCTCGAGTGGAGCGACGCCATGCTCTCCGCCCTCACCGGCATCCCCGACGCGCTGGAGCCCGCCACGCTCGCGTTCATCGGCTACACCGAGTACGCCAACGGCATCATCGCCGACCGCACGGCGAACCCCACCGACGACCTCATGAGCGTCCTGTGCCACGCCGAGGTCGACGGCGACCGCCTCGACCACCAGGCCATCATCGACGAGTCGCTCCTGATCCTCATCGGCGGCGACGAGACCACCCGCCACGTCATCTCCGGCGGCGCCTTCCAGCTGCTCGCCAACCGCGACCAGTGGGACCGGCTCCAGGCCGACCGGGAGCTGCTGCCGACCGCGCTCGAGGAGATGCTGCGCTGGGTCAGCCCCATCAAGAACATGAACCGCACCGCCACGACCGACGTCGTCCTCAACGGCCAGCAGATCCGCGAGGGCGACAACGTCCTGCTGCTCTACCCCTCGGCCAACCGCGACGAGGACGTGTTCGAGGACCCGTTCCGCTTCGACGTGGGCCGCACGCCCAACGACCACGTGGCCTTCGGCTTCGGCACCCACTTCTGCCTCGGCAACAGCCTGGCCCGGCTGGAGCTCAAGGTGATGTTCGAGGAGCTGCTCCACCGCCTTCCGGATCTGGAGCTGGTCGGTGGCGAGGAGCCGGGCTACCGGGCCGCCAACTTCGTGAGCGGCTACGAGCACATGCCCGTGCGCTTCACCCCCACGAAGCCGGTCGGCCGCTCGGCGTAACTGGTCAGCGGATGGTGATGGTGCTGCCGGCGCTGCCGTCCGCACCCACCGTGGCGATCGCACTGCCGCCGAGGACCGCCCAGCCTTCGGCGGTGGTGAGGATCCGCGACGCCTGCTCGGGAAGGCGCACCGAGAGCCGATCGACCTCGCGCAGCTCGTTGCCGACGACCTCGAGCTCGACGATCTGGCTCACGATGCCCTGGTCGGCCGGCGGGCAGTCGTAGTCGGCACCCTCACCCCCGGTCGCGGGGACGACGCAGTCGGTGGTGACGACGTCCCAGCTGGTCACCGGCACGGCGAAGCGGTTCTCGCCCAGGCTCACGAAGACGTGGTGGTCGTAGACCACCGGCGAGTCGTCGCCCAAGACGAGCTCGTCGACCAC
>CAZCVS010000542.1:0-1965 GCA_964501845.1 uncultured Iamiaceae bacterium | reverse complement strand
CGCCGGGTACTTCCCCATGGGCCTCAGCCTCGACCGGATCTTCGCCGACCTCCCCAACGTGGGCCTCAAGGACGAGGTCTGGCCCAAGTTCCTCCGCGAGAACGCCATGCGGGTGTTCCAGCTCGACTGATCGAGCGCGACCCGGGACCTTCGGCCCTTTCGCCGCCCACGGCTCCGAATTCCTCTGTCCTGAACGACATCTTCTTGCTCCGACGGCAGTCGATGCCGACGCGGTGAGATCCACGCCGCAGACCCTTGACAACAGACTATACGTATCGTCATTATCTTTCCGACGACCACGCGGCTCGTGGATCACCCTTCGTCACCATCGACAAGGAGCAATCACGTGAAAACGAGAGCCGTGGCCGTCGCCGCATGCCTGGCCGTCGTCACCCTCGCGGGTGCCACTGCCTGCGAACCCAAGCCGTCCAAGTGCAAGACGACGATGCACAAGTACGACCACCAGACGCTCTTCGTCACCTGGTTCACGCTCTTCAACGAGATGCGCTTCTGCTACGACGGCGACAAGGCGACCGCCGTCGAGTGGACGCACAACCGGACCTCGAACCCAGCTCCCGGCGGCTACACGAAGGGCGGGGTCACCACGTCTGCTGCCATCGAGTCGTACGAAGGCACACGCAAGCGGGCTCGCAACGTAAGCATCCACACCATCAACTGCCTGAAGATCATCAGTGGGTTCGACGTGACGATGCGCCAACTCGGGTATGGCGACGGAAACGTCACCAAGTGGCGGTCCTCGATCAACCCCGCCACTGATTGCTGACCGGGCCGCACGGAGGCGCGTCATGAAGTTCACGACCGCAGTCGTCATCGCGATCTCGTTGACGATCACGCTGGCATCGTGTGGGGACACGGCAACATCCCGCTTTGCCGGCAAGGACCAGGCATCGGCGTTCCAGGCGGCGCTCGAGCGCTGCCTGGACGGCGAGGGCATCCCCTACGAACCGGTCACCATCGCGCCAGGGGCTGGTCGGCTCGCCGTACCGGCCCCTGCGCCAGCGGCGTGGTGGGCGGCGCATGGCGGCTATGGCCTCATCGAGGACCAGGGCGCCGAAATCGACCTCGATCTCGACTGGAAGGATCCCAACCGCCAGCTCGGCGCAAAGGTGGGCAGCGACCGTCTCGCTCGCGCGCTCTACGGGGCCGGTGGAGACCCCGGCTCGTTCGCCCCAGACAGCTGCTACGACCAAGCGTTGCGCACCGCGGGGTTCTTCGAGGAGAGCCGAGCAGGAACCTTGCAGGTCGTCCCTTCGCTCGGCGACCTCGCGCTACACGAGGACCAGTCGGTGAAGAAGGCCCAACGCCGCGTACAGCAGTGCCTGCGAGACGCAGGCCACAGCGCGGAGATCGCCCGAGACCCCGAGGCCGAGCTTCGGCACCGCTTCCGAGAGGAAGGGCTCATCACCGACGACGGACGGAGAGCCATCGGCACCGACCGTGATGACCTCGAACGAGCACAGCGGCTCGAACAGGAGCTCGCGACCGACGAGACCCGCTGCCGGCAGCAGACCGGGCTGGACAAGACGGTGGATCGGGCCATCCGACGCACCGTTGAAGGAGGCGGAGGATGATCGCTCGACTGCTTCCACCAGGTTTCGATCGGTACCGACGACATCAGCTCGCGGTCGAGCTGACGGGCGCCGGCCTGCTTGCGGGCGCGACCGGGAGCTGGCAGTTGGTCGGACTCGTGGGCGGCATCGCGCTCCCCGCGGTGCGTGCAACCTGGGTCAACTGGCTGCGACGGGGACCAGGGCTGCTGCCCGTGCTGATCGCCACCGCGCTCGTCGCCACCTGGTCAGCTCGCGCCGCGGCCGCAGTCCTCGTTGTCGCCTTCGGGTTCGGGATCGCGCGTTGCCTCCGGTCCACCGCGAGGCAAGCTTCAGGCCCCTCGGGACCTTCGGCCCTTTCGCTCCACGGCCGCGTGCCGCTAGACTAGAACACGTT
>CAZCVS010000541.1:0-1971 GCA_964501845.1 uncultured Iamiaceae bacterium | reverse complement strand
GTCCTCGGTGAGGTCGAGGGCCAGCTCGAGGTGCTTGATCGTCTCGTCGTACGGGGCTTGGAGTGCTGCTGCCAGCGCTTGCGCACTGGCTCGCTCTCGTGAGATGCGAGCGGCTTCCTGCTCGAAGACCCGGTCGGAGATGCGGTCGATGTAGTGGGCTTGGAGCAGCTTGTGCTCTTCTTGGTCGAGGCGCGCTTCGGTCTTCTGGGTCTTGGCGAGCTGCGCGTCGACAATGCGACGCACCTGGTCGACGTGATCGACGATCGTCTGGCGTATTTGGTCTCGTCCGGGAGCCGAGAGCAGCAACGTCTTGTAGTGCTTGATGACTGCGGCTTCGACGGCCTCCACCCTGTGATTGGGCTGGGAGCAGGTGTGGAGTTGGCGTCCGCGGCAGACGTAGTACTCGTAGTAGCGGCCGGTGTGGCTGCGGACTCGCGTGTAGAACAGCCGGCCATCGCACTCGTCGCAGTAGAGGGTTCCGCGCAGGTAGTTGTGGTGTCGCCAGGAGCGCTCGCCGCTCTGGCGACGGGTCGCGAGCTGGGTCTTGACCTTCTCGTACGTGACGAGATCGACGAGCGGCTGGTGGATCCCTTCGTAGACCTTCTTCTTGAAGGTGACGAGGCCGGCGTAGTAGTTGGAGTGCAGGACCTTGCGGAGATCCTCAGCGGTCAGCGGCCTGGTCGGAGCACCGTAGGTGCGTGGGCGGGTGCGCAGGCCTCTTGCCTCCATGACGCCGGCGAGTTCGCTGAGGCTGTAGTCGCCGGTGGCGTAGAGGTAGAACGCTTCCGTGATGAGCGGCGCTCGGTCTGGGTCGACCGTGACGATGCGGACTTCGCGTCCCTCAATGAGCTCACGGTCGTTGAGGTACCCGAGAGGCGCGCGTCCTGGGGTTCCCCCGGTCTCTGCCTTCTGGTGGAGACCGTGCTTGACCTTGAGTCCATCGCCGCGTGAGCGAAACGCCTGGGTGCTGGCGAGCACGCCGAACATGAGACGCCCTTCGGGGGTGTCGACATCGAAGAACTCGGTGGCCGACCACAGCTTGGTGCTGGCCCGCTCGATTCGGTCGAGCAGCTGAAACGCATCAAGCTCGTCGCGTGCCAGTCGCGAGACGTCGTAGAAGATCGCGTAGTCGATCTGATGCTCTTCGATGTAGCGGAGCATCCGCTGCAGGTCCTTGCGGTTGGCGGTGCGGCCGCTTTCGCCGTAGTCGACGAACTCGGCGACGACATCCGAGTCGTGACGGTCGGCGCAGTGCGTGGTGACCGCTCGCTGGTTCGGGATCGAGTAGCCCTCGGGGTTGTGGGCCTTTTTGACCTGTCCGGGACTGGAGACGCGTAGGTAGATGACGGCGCGTTTCCTCATGACCGGCTCCTTCCGTGGGTTTCGGGGATGCAGCGGGGCGCGGGTTCGATCAGTCCGAGTTGGCTGAGGCGGACGGACATCGCCAGTCGCGAGACTTCGTAGCGGTGAGCGAGGGTGCCGATGTCTTGCAGTCCTTCGGTCCAGTCGCGTCGCAGCAGCTTCTTGGGCATGAGGAGCGCTGCGGCGAATCGATCGGCCATGCGTTCGGCGATCTTGGCAGAAAAGCCATAGACCGCGCACGGCACGCCGCCGCCGATCGACTTGCCGACGACCATCAGGTCGGGCGTCGGGCCGTGGGTGACGCCATGGCCGCCATGGCCCGACGAGATGGTGTGCGTTTCGTCGAACACCAGCAGTGTCCCGCTCTCGTCGCACAGGCGGCGAAGCGTCTGCAGGAACCCCGGCGCATCGCGTACCATGCCGACATTGGTCATCACTGGTTCGGCGAGCACGCAGGCGATGTCGCCGCCGCGCAGCGCCGCGGCCAACGCGTCTGCATCGTTGAACTCGATCACCGTCGTCGTTTCGCGCAGGTCGTGGACCTGCCCGATCAGGCTGGCGCGCATCGTCGGTGTGCCGTGCTTCAGGTCGACAAAGGCGTCATCGACC
>CAZCVS010000540.1:0-1979 GCA_964501845.1 uncultured Iamiaceae bacterium | reverse complement strand
ACCAAAGCATACAACTATGAGACAAGTGCGCACGATCCGGTACCGAGACATCGCCGCCGACATCCGGACACGGGTGGAGGGCGGGGAGTTCACCGCAGGGCGGCTGCTGCCGTCGGAATCGGAGCTGTCGGCAACCTACAGCGCCTCACGCGTGACGATCCGCAAGGCGCTGGAGGATCTGCGGGGGGAGGGCCTGGTCGACTCCCGCCAGGGCTTCGGCTGGTTCGTCGCGGGCAGCACGGTGCGCCAGCCGCTGGCCCGCCTCGCCACCATCGAGGCCCAGCTCGAAGCGGAGGGTCGGGCGTCGCAGCGCCAGATCCTGGACTTCGCGTTCGTGCGGCCGCCGGCCCGGGTCCGGTCGATCCTCGGGGTGGACAAGGCGCTGAAGGTGACCCGGATCAACCTGGCGGACGGCGAGCCGTTCGCCCGGGTCACGGTCTGGTGCCCCGAGGAGCTGGGGGCGGATCTCAGCCGGGCCGCGGTGCAGGAGCGGTCGTTCTACGAGCTGCTGCCGGTGACGTTCGGCGGGGCGACCCAGACCATCGGCGCCGACGCGGCGAGCGCGCCGGACGCCGAGCTCCTCCAGGTCCCGATCGGATCACCGGTCCTGGTGTGCGAGCGCGTCACTGCCGATGCGTCGGGCACCCCCGTGCTGATCGGCGAGTACGTCTTCCCCGCCCACCGCACCGAGTTCACCGTGGAGCTCGCCCACCCCGAGGCCTCGATCGGACCGAGCGGCCTCCGGTTGGTCGAGTAGGCCGCTGCGGCAAGACTGGTGCGATGCCACGTCGCCCCGCCCCTGAGTCCGCTGATCGAGCCGGTCAGGCCTTCCTCGTGGCCGCTGCGCTCGGGGCGGTCAACACGGCCAACGCCCGCAAGCCGCTGTCGCGGACCGGTCGAGCCAGCGTCTTGTGCTTCTTCCCCGGCTGGCTGACCTCGGAGCTGCCCCTCCACGTCATCGCCTGGCAGTCGCTCGCCACCGCGCTCTTCGCCCGTGGGGGCGCGCTGCGCTCGTGGAAGGGCTGGGTGGCGCTGGCGCTCAACGCGGCCTCGTGGGCCACCCTCTTGCAGATCTGGAAGCAGGCCAACGAGGCGGGCGCCGTCTTGGACGACGCGCTGGAGGAGGGGCTCGACGACGTCGCCAAGGGATCGATCCCCCAGACGGACCCGACCGACCCCCGGATCGTCCGCAAGCGGATCGTGGCCGGCCCGGTCGCCCGCTACAAGACCCGCTACGTCCGGTCGCGGAACCTTGCCTACGGCGACGCCGGCCGGCGCAACCAGCTCGACATCTGGAGCCGGGCCGACCTGCCGCTCGACGGCAAGGCGCCGGTGCTGCTGCAGGTCCACGGAGGTGCGTGGGTCATCGGCAACAAGGAGCAGCAGGCGCTGCCGCTGCTCGCCCACATGGCCGAGAACGGCTGGGTCTGCGTGTCGATCAACTACCGGCTGAGCCCGCGGGCCACCTGGCCCGACCACATCGTCGACGTGAAGCGGGCGCTGGCGTGGATCAAGGCCAACATCGCGGATCACGGCGGGGACCCCGACTTCGTCGCCATCACCGGCGGGTCGGCCGGCGGCCACCTGTCGTCGCTCGCCGCGCTCACGGCCAACGAGCCCATGTTCCAGCCCGGCTTCGAAGAGGCCGACACCTCGGTGGTGGCGGCCGTGCCGTTCTACGGCGTCTACGACTGGACCAACCGCGACGGCACCGGCCGCAGCGACATGGACGACATGCTCGCCCGCGTCATCCTCAAGACCACCAAGGACGAGTCGCCCGAGGTCTGGGCCAACGCCTCGACGATGAGCTGGATCGGCCCGGACGCGCCGCCGTTCTTCGTCATCCACGGTGCCAACGACTCGCTCGTCCCGGTCGAGCAGGCCCGCTCGTTCGTCGCCATGCTGCGCGCCGAGTCCAAGCGCCCGGTGGCCTACGCCGAACTGCCCGGCGCCCAGCACGCGTTCGAGGTGTTCGACTC
>CAZCVS010000539.1:1593-1980 GCA_964501845.1 uncultured Iamiaceae bacterium | reverse complement strand
GCCGTCGATCTGCGAGTCGTCGAAGCCGAGCCGCTTCAGCTCGCTGCGGACGAGCGACAGCATGTGGCCCTTCTGCCCGCCGTACCGGCTCTGCGCCCGGATCTTGGGGAACTTCGGCAGCCGGCGCGCGGCCTTCTCGGCCTTCTCGGCCGTGATGTTGTCGGCCTTCGCCATCCCGCTGAGGACATAGGCGTAGCGCTGCTTGAGTGCAGCGCGGGCGTCGGGGCCGTCGGCGGGGTCGAAGCGGGACGGGTTGTTGAGCACGGTGGCGAGCACCGCGGACTGGCGCAGCGTGAGGTCCTTCGCGTCCTTGTCGAAGTAGGCCTGCGCCGCCGCCTGGACGCCGTACGCGCCGCGGCCGAAGTAGATCGTGTTGAGGTAGCCCTC
>CAZCVS010000539.1:0-1583 GCA_964501845.1 uncultured Iamiaceae bacterium | reverse complement strand
TCCTGCGTGAGGTAGAGGATCTTCACGTACTGCTGGGTGATCGTCGACGCGCCCTGGGTGGAGTTGCCGGAGGCGTTGCTGAACGCGGCTCGCAGGATGCCCTTGGGGTCGACGCCCTTGTCGCTCCAGAACCCACGGTTCTCGGCGGCGACCACCGCGTTCTGCAGGTTCTCGGGCATGTCCTCGATCGGGATCGACTCGCGGTTCTGCGTCGCGTAGCTGCCGACCTCGGTCTCGCCGTCGGCGTAGTAGACGTAGGAGGTCTCGGTCTCGAAGTCCTGGTTGGGGTCGGGGATCTCGGTCGACTGGTAGAGGTAGACGAATCCGCCGACGACGAGGAGGGCGCCGACCAGGCCGACGATCAGCACCCACTTGCCGGCCTTGCGGAGCTTCTGCTTGCGGGTGAGGGGTCGCTTCGCGGCCGACTTGCTCTTCTGGGCCGGGCCAGAGGCGCGGCGCTTGCCACTCACGGTCGTTGCGCTCCGCGGGTCGGGGACAGGGGCCCGGACCGGGGAGGAGACACCGGACCGAGATCGTTCGACAGGGTACGGGGGTTCTCCATGCCCACCCAAGACGGCGCACGGGTCGCGTTATCACGCTGCCCGGAGCCAGGCGGGACCGGGCACTCCCAGGTGACCGACCTCTCACGCCGACCGATGCGTGCGATGCCGGTTGCAACGCGGTGACAGGTCCCCTGTTCGCAACGCGCGGATATATCGCTACGATAGGTCTCGTGGCACGTCGAGCAGAGACCATCGAGCTGGCAGTCCTGGGACTGCTGCACGAGGGACCCATGCACGGCTACGAGCTGCGCAAGCGGCTCAACCTGATGCTCGGCTGGGGCCGGGTGCTCTCCTACGGATCGCTCTACCCCACGCTCAAGAAGATGCTCCGCGCCAACCTCATCGAGGAGACGATGAGCACGAAGACGCCGGGCACCCCGGTGTCGAAGCGGCCGCGCATCACCTACCAGGTCACCGAGGCCGGTCACCGAGAGTTCCAGCGCCTGATGTCGGAGGTCGGCCCCACCGCGTGGGAGGACGACAACTTCGACATCCGCTTCGCGTTCTTCTCCTCCACCGACATGGAGATCCGGCTGCGCGTGCTCGAGGGCCGTCGTACCCGCCTCCAGGAGCGGCTGGACCGGGTGCAGAGCCAGCTGGCGATGACCCAGAAGGAGGTCGACCGCTACGCCGCGGAGCTCCAGCGCCACGGCGTCGAGTCGGTCGAGCGCGAGGTGCTGTGGCTCTCCGAGCTGATCAACGCCGAGCGCAACTCGGTGACCCGGCCCACGTCCACGACCGCGGCCACCGCCGCCGTGCCAGACCAGCAACCGCCCGCCGCCCCCGCGGCCGATCAGAAGCTGTAACAGGAAAGGAAACCCCGATGGGTTCGGTTCGAGTAGCAATCGTGGGAGTCGGCAACTGCGCCACCTCCCTGATCCAAGGTGTTGAGTACTACAAGGACGCCGACCCCACGGGCACCGTCCCCGGTCTGATGCACGTCACCTTCGGTGACTACCACGTCTCCGACGTGGAGTTCGTGGCGGCGTTCGACGTCGACGACAAGAAGGTCGGCAAGGA
>CAZCVS010000538.1:0-1992 GCA_964501845.1 uncultured Iamiaceae bacterium | reverse complement strand
AGTCGGCCCAGCGCATCGCGTTCCACCTGCTGAAGCTGCCCAAGGAGGACGCCGTCCGGTTGGCCCGCGTCATCGTCGAGGCCAAGGAGAAGGTGGCGTGGTGCGAGCGCTGCTTCAACCTGTCCGAGGGCTCGCTGTGTGGGATCTGCGCCGATGGCCGCCGTGACGCCCACACCATCTGCGTGGTCGAGGAGCCCAAGGACCTCGTCGCCGTCGAGAAGACCGGTGAGTTCAAGGGCAAGTACCACGTGCTCCAGGGCGCCATCAGCCCCATCGAGGGCATCGGTCCCGATCAGCTCCGGGTGAAGGAGCTGCTGGCGCGCCTCGACCCCGAAGGCGTCACCGAGGTCATCCTCTGCACCAACCCCAACATCGAGGGCGAGGCCACGGCCATGTACCTCGGTCGTCTCCTCACCCCGCTCGGCATCAAGACGACCCGCATCGCCAGCGGTCTCCCCGTCGGCGGCGACCTCGAGTACGCCGACGAGCTCACCTTGGGCCGCGCCCTCGAAGGCCGCCGAGACATCTGAGCCTGAGGTTCCGCTGCACCCGCCGGCCGTGTGCGCCAACCGTTCACAGGTGACGGTTCATGCACACCGCTGCCGATCCGGTTGATCCGGCCGGGTCGCTGTGCGCCAACCGTTCACAGGTGACGGTTCGTGCACCTGCGCGACGAAGGGCGGCCCTTGCGGACCGCCCTTCGCTCCGTTCACATCAGCCCGGAGGCCGAGGAATCAGCTCAGCCGTTCACCTGGAGGAGGATGGCGTCGCCCTGGCCGCCACCACCGCAGAGGGCAGCAGCGCCGAGGCCGCCGCCACGGCGGGCCAGCTCCAGCGCGAGCTGGAGGGTGACCCGGGCGCCGGAGGCGCCGAGCGGGTGGCCGATGGCGATGGCGCCGCCGTTGACGTTGGTGACCTCGTCGGTGATGCCGAGGTCGCGCATCGAGGCGATGCCGACGGCCGCGAAGGCCTCGTTGAGCTCGAAGAGGCTCACGTCGGACACGGACTTGCCGGCCCGCTCGATGGCCTTGGAGATGGCGTTGGAGGGCTGGTGCAGGAGCGAGGCGTCGGGTCCGGCGACCTGCCCGTAGCCGACGATCTCGGCGAGGATCGGCGCACCGAGGGCCTCGGCCTTGGCCTTGCTCATCACGATGACCGCGGCGCCGCCATCGGAGATCTGCGAGGCGTTGCCGGCGGTGATGTTGCCGGCCTTGTCGAAGGCGGGACGCAGCTTGGCGAGGGTGTCGGCGGTGGTGTCGCCGCGCACGCCTTCATCCTCGGATACGACGACGGGGTCGCCCTTGCGCTGCGGGACCTCGACCGAGACGATCTCGTCATCGAAGAGGCCGTTCTTGGCAGCGGCGGCCGCCCGCTGGTGCGAGGTGGCGGCGAAGGCGTCCTGCTCCTCGCGGGAGATGCCCTGGGGCTCCTTGCCGCAGTAGGCCTCGGTGGACGCACCCATGGCGACGTGGTCGAACTGGTCCCAGAGGCCGTCGTACATCATCGAGTCGACGACCTTCTGGTCGCCGATCCGGTAGCCGCCCCGGGCACCGGGGAGGAGGTAGGGGGCGTTGGTCATGGACTCCATGCCACCGGCGACGACGACATCGGCCTCGCCGGCACCGATCATGAGGTCGGCCAGGTAGATCGAGTGCATGCCCGAGGGGCACACCTTGTTGACGGTGGTGGCGGCGACGCTCATCGGGATGCCGGCGTTGACGGCAGCCTGGCGGGCGGTGATCTGGCCGGCACCGGCCTGGAGCACGTGGCCCATGAAGACGTACTCGACCTGCTCGGGCGTCAGCCCGGCCCGCTCGAGGGCGCCCTTGATGGCGAAGCCACCGAGCTCAGCGGCGGAGAAGCTCGAGAGCGCTCCGGACAGCTTTCCAACCGGCGTGCGGGCGCCAGCGACGATGACAGATCCGGCCATGCGGAGAATCCCCTTGTGACAGGTCTCGGGAGGAGACGGTTGCGTGACGCAAGCGTACTGAG
>CAZCVS010000537.1:0-1994 GCA_964501845.1 uncultured Iamiaceae bacterium | reverse complement strand
CTGGGGCTTCGCCGGCGACTACGTCGAGGCCATGTGGCTGATGCTCCAGCAGGACTCCCCCGACGACTACGTGGTGTCCACCGGCGAGACCCACACCGTGCGCTCGTTCTGCGAGCTGGCGTTCGGCCGGGTCGACCTGGACTGGGAGCAGTACGTGAAGATCGACGAGAAGTTCTTCCGCCCCGCCGAGGTCGACCTGCTCGTCGGCACCCACGACAAGGCCACCAAGCAGCTGGGCTGGGAGCCCAAGACCCCGTTCCCCGAACTGGTGCACATGATGGTCGACGCCGACCTCGCCCTGCTCTCCGGCGACCTCCGTCACCTCTCGCACTGATCCGGGTCGGGGGCACAACCCCTATTGGGCCGCTTGACTCGACGAGTCGGCTTCGACTGTCACACCCCTTCGGTATGTTTCGAATCCCATCGACATGTAACGGAGGCCAGACATATGATGCTCAGTATGAGCAAGTCTGAGAAGGTGAAGAGCCGGATCACCATCACGATCGATCCCGAGGTCCTCGAGAAGGTCCAGGCACTGGTCACCGAGGACATCTACCGGAGCGTGTCTGCGTTCTTCGAGTACGCCGCCCTCGACATGCTCGATGCCGACGCGGCGTTCGATCGAATGATCGACGAGATGCTCGAAGAGACCGGCGGTCCGATGACCGACGAAGAGCGCGAGGAGACCGAGCGAGAGCTGGGGTACCGCGCGTGAAGGGCCTCATCCTCGACGCCGGCGCTCTGATCGCGATCGAGCGGGGCCACCGTGATCTCGCTCGCCGAATCCGTGTCACGAGGGAGCAAGGTGACCCCATCTTGATCCCAGCCGGGTGTTGGGCACAGGTCTGGCGGGACCCATCACGTCAGGTCGAGCTCGCCAGGCTCCTCAAGCGGACGACCGCACGGATGGAACCGCTCGACCGCAAGGCAGCACGACAGGTGGGGGAACTGCTCGCTCGCTCGGAGACGACCGACGTGATCGATGCCCACGTCGCGGTCGTTGCCCTTCGGTCGGATGCAACGGTGGTGACCAGCGACCCCGACGACATCCAACGCCTCGCCCCGCGAGCCCGCATCGTCCGCGCCTGAACTGCCGGCTCGCCGTCTGAACTGCCGGGTGGTCCGGGGGCGCCGGTAGGGTCCACGGCCATGTCGAAAACGTTGGTCACGGTGCTCGCGGGCGGGGTGGGCGCGGCCCGCATGCTGTCGGGCATCGTGCAGGTGGTGGACCCGGCGAACGTCACCGCCATCGTCAACGTGGCCGATGACCTGGAGCTGCACGGGCTGCGCATCAGCCCGGACCTCGACACCATCACCTACACGCTCGCGGGGGAGATCAACCCCGAGACGGGGTGGGGTCTGAAGGGCGAGAGCTGGCAGGCCATGGACAGCGTGAAGCGCTACGGGGGCATCTCGTGGTTCGGCCTGGGCGACCGAGACCTGGGGACGCACCTCTACCGGACCCAGCGCGTCACCGAGGGCGCCACCCTCACCGAGGTCACCGCCGAGATCACCGACGCGTGGGGCCTCGGACTGCGCCTGCTGCCGGTCACCGACGACCGGCTGCGCACGATGGTCACCGTGGCCGAGGGCGACGACGCCGGCACCGAGGTCGGCTTCCAGGAGTACTTCGTCCACCGTCGCCACGGCGTGGCGGTGTCGGCCATCCGCTTCGACGGGGTCGACGCCGCATCGCCGGGGCCCGACGTGCTCCCCGCCCTCGCCGATGCGGACCGCGTGGTGCTCGCCCCGTCGAACCCCATCGTGTCGATCGATCCCGTGCTCGCGGTCGCCGGCGTGCGCGAGGCCCTCATCGCTCGGCGGGCGGACACGGTGGCGGTCTCCCCCATCGTCGCCGGCTCCGCCCTCAAGGGACCGGCGGACCGGCTGCTCACCGAGCTCGGGCACGACGCCACCGTGGTCGGCATCGCCCGGCTCTACGCCCCCCTGGCCGAGGCGCTGGTCATCGACCACGCCGATGCCGGCCTCGCCGA
>CAZCVS010000536.1:0-1995 GCA_964501845.1 uncultured Iamiaceae bacterium | reverse complement strand
TGATCCTCGACGAACCGGCGAACGGGCTCGATCCCGAGGGCATCGCCTGGATGCGGACGCTCCTGCGCGACTTCGCCGACCATGGCGGCACGGTGCTGCTGTCGAGTCACCTGCTCCACGAGGTGCAGGCCACCGCCGATCACCTCGTCGTCATCTCCGGCGGTGCCATAGCGGCCACCGGTCGGCTCGACGAGCTGCTGGCCAGCTCCACGATCCTCGTGCGCAGCCCCGACCTCGGTGCCCTTGCGGCCGCGCTCCAGGCGGCGCGGATCGACTACATCGTTGGACCGGGAGATGCGCTCACCGTGGACGTCGCCGGAGGTCGGGTCACGACCGAGGTGCTGGCGGGCGTCGGCCGCGACCACCAGGTGCTGCTCACCGAGTTGCGTCCGTCCGAGACCAACGGGATCGAGCAGCTGTTCTTCTCGCTCACCGCCGCCGACGCGGCTCCGCCCCAGGAGGCAACTGCATGACCACGTCCCTCTCCCCCCGAACGCTCGGCATCGACGCGGCACCGCCGGCCCCGGGACCCATCTCGTTCTCACGGCTGGTCCGGGTCGAGTGGGCCAAGGCCACCGATACCCGCGCAGCCCGCTGGCTCCTCGCGCTCACGGCACTGTCGACCGCAGGGATGATGCTGGCGCCGGTCCTCGCCCCGACGACCTTCGAGCAGACCTACGCGAGCTACCTCCGCGTTGCCGCGCTCGTGCTGACGATCCCTCTGCCCGTGGTGGCGATCTTGCTGTTCACCGGCGAATGGAGCCAACGCAGCATCATGATCACGTTCACCCAGGAACCGCGACGCATCCGAGTCCTGAACGCCAAGCTGGCGGTGTCGATGATGCTGAGTGGTGGCGCCGCCGTCTTCGGGGGAGTGGTCACCGCCGCCGGTCTCGGGCTGGCGGCGGCCTCGGGCCGCGCCCTGGAGGCAGACCTGACCGTCGGCGCCGTCACCGGCTACCTGCTCTTCGTGCTCCTCAACGTCCTCGCCGGCGTCGCGCTCGGGGCGCTGCTGCAGAGCTCGGCGGCGGCCATCGCCGCATCCTTCGCCCTCCCCGCCACCCTTGCCGTCCTCGGCACGGCATCGACGCTGGTGGCGAACTGGATCGACATGTCCACGTGGAACTGGGTGCTCGAGAACGACTGGGCAGGTCACCTGCCTCAGATCTTGTTCTCGATCGTCTTCTGGGTGGCGGTCCCGCTCGCTGCCGGTGTCGTTCGGACGATACGTCGCGACGTCGGGTAGGTCGTTGATCGCTTCGGTGAGCCGGCGTCGAGCACCTCGGTGGCTTCGTGGATCGGGGACTGGCCTCTCCCCCACCTCCCATCCGCGAGGCAGGCCGCGGCGATGATCAGCATCGGGATGACCGGGACCTTGAACCGCTGGTCGCCGAAGAACAGGAGGGGCACCAGGGCGGTCATCAGGGCCGAGCCGACGAGGACGAGGGCCTCGGGCTCCTTGCGGCGTGCCAGCTGGACGAGGCCGACGACGCCGGCCGCGACGACCAGCCAGTAGCTGCGGTCGGCGATCCAGATGAGGCGGGCCTCGGTGGTCGGCGACATCCAGCGGTCCTGACGGTAGGACTGGACGGCGAAGAGCGCGTCGTGATCGCCGTCGCGGACCCACGTGAAGTAGGTCCGGCGCCACATCAGCCACGGTTCCCGGTCGATGTTGTCGACCATGCCCCGAAGGGCGATGCGCTGCTTCTCCTTGTCGCTGCCGAGCTCCGCCGGCAGTCCGTCGAGGAACTCGAAGTCCGTCCGGCACGACGCCAGCGGCTCGAAGGCGCCGGTGGCGCCGTCGGCGTGGCCCATGCAGAGGTTGTCGCCGGTGTTGGTCGAGATCGGGACGAAGGCGTCGAGGCGGAGCTGGTTGCGGATGGTCCACGGGAGGACGCAGAGCAAGACGCCCGCCAGCAGCGCCAGCGTCCAGCGGATGGTGACCCGGTGGTCCTTGCGGGCGTAGAGCCAGCAGAGGACGACCACGGGGATGAC
>CAZCVS010000535.1:0-2021 GCA_964501845.1 uncultured Iamiaceae bacterium | reverse complement strand
CATCGAGGCCGAGCTCTGCGTGAGGTCGGTCCAGGGCGAGATCAGCCCGAGGGCGACGGGGGCCGCACCCGCCCGGTCCCGCAGGGCGAGTGCCGTAGCGAGGGCGAGGCCGCCACCGGCGGAGTCGCCCGCGATCGCGATGCGGGCCGGTGCGAGCTGGTCGAAGGCGAGCAGGGCGTCGTTGAGCCCCGCGGGGAACGGGTCCTCGGGCGCGAGGCGGTAGTCCAGCGTCACGACCGTGCGGCTCGACGCCAGCGCCAGGGCGCCGGCGAGCCCGCGGTGCGTGTCGCACGAGCCTGAGATGTAGCCGCCACCGTGGAGGTAGAGGATCAGCTCCGCTTCCGGTGCACCGGTCGGCGTCAGGCGTTCGGCTCGGCGGTCGGCGAGCTCGATCAGCTCGAGCGCAACTCCATCGGGCGGGGGCGCGGATCCGGCCAGCGTCGCGAGGTTCTCCCGGCGTTCGAGCAGCGTGGCGGGGGCATGGCGGGTGTCGCCCAGGAGTTGGCGGATGACGTCGATTCCGGGATGGGCCATGGCCCGGCATCGTAGGGTCCGCCACTGATGAGCGACCGATACGCAGGACTGCCGATCACCGACGACGATGCCGTCATCGCCGCCGCACTCGAGGACGTGAGCGTGCCGACGCTGCTCGTGTCGCTCGTGCACCTCACGGGTGATGCCTCGATCCTGCGCGGGCCGCTGCGCCCGGTCGGGATCTACCTCAACGAGGTGCAGGGGTTCATGAGCCCCGAGGATCAGGCGGCGGCCCGCGCCTTCGCCCTCGAGAAGATCATCGAGTTCCGCGACGGCGGATGCGTGCTCCCACCTCCGCCCTCGCCCGAGGTGGTCAAGGAGATGATGGAGTTCCTCATCGCCGGCGAGATCCCCGACGAGTACGTGCCGATGATGCTCGAGGAGCTGGCCCTCCACGGCGAGGACGAGCGCGAGCTCGACCTCAGCAGGGTCGACGACAGCGCCAAGGCGGCGTTCCACGTGGTGGTGATCGGTGCCGGCATGTCGGGCCTGCTCGCCGGCATCCGCCTCGCGGCGGCGGGCATCTCGTTCACGATCATCGAGAAGAACGCGGACGTCGGCGGTACCTGGTACGAGAACCGCTACCCGGGCTGCCGGGTCGATGTCGGCAACCACTTCTACTCGTACTCGTTCGCCCCCGACGATGGCTGGACCGAGTTCTTCGCCCAGCAGCCCGAGCTCCAGGCGTACTTCCACCGCTGCATGGTCGACTACGGCGTCGCCGACCACATCCGCTTCGAGACCGAGGTCCGCTCAGCCCGCTGGGACGAGGACACGGCGACCTGGACCGTCGAGACCGGCGACGGTGCGCGCCTCACTGCCAACGCCGTCATCAGCGCGGTCGGGCAGCTCAACCGGCCCAAGCTCCCCGACATCGCCGGGCGGGACTCGTTCCAGGGGCTCGCCATGCACTCGGCCCAGTGGATCGACGGGATCGACCTGGCGGGCCAGCGGGTCGCCGTGGTCGGCACCGGGGCCAGTGCCTTCCAGATCGTCCCGACCATCGCTGGCGCGGTCGAGCACCTCAGCGTGTTCCAGCGCTCGGCGCCGTGGATGTTCCCCAACCCGAACTACCACGAGCAGGTCGGACCGGGCGTGCAGTGGGCGATCCAGCACCTGCCGTACTACGGCCGCTGGTACCGCTTCTTGTTGTTCTGGCCGGCGTGCGACGGCGGGATGATCGCCATGACCAAGGACCCCGACTACCCCGACCCCGAGCACGGCATCAGCGACATCAACGACGCCGCCAAGGAGATGTTCACCCAGTGGATGCGCGACCAGGTGGGTGACGACGACGAGCTGTTCGCCAAGGTCGTGCCCGACTACGTCTGCCTCGGCAAGCGGACCCTCCAGGACAACGGCAGCTGGCTCAGCGCGCTGACCCGCCCGAACGTGGATCTGGTGACCGAGCCGATCGCCGAGATCACCCCGACCGGCATCCGCACCGCCGACGGCACGGACCACGACGTCGACGTGATCGTCTACGC